>JAIEQQ010000451.1 GCA_019747615.1 Phycisphaerales bacterium | reverse complement strand
CAGCGGTGCCGGTCCACGTGTAAGCGCGCGGCAGCGGTCCGTCAGCGACGGTGAGCGCGTAGCCGACTTGGCGTGACCCGTTGGTGCCGTAGGCGACGGACTTGGTCGTGTCGGCGGGGGAGAGATCGATGTACGACGCCGCGGTGCCGGTCCAGAGCCCGGCGCGATCGATGCCCAGCGAGAAGCCGAGGCCGACCTGCTGGCCGCCGCCGACGCCGTAGAGGAACGAGCCGTCATAGCCCGCGGGGTTCAGGTCAACGAAGCTGCTGCTGGAGCCGCTCCAGAGCAGCGCGTGGGTGTTGGTTCCGATGCCGGGACGTCCGAAGCCGACCTGCTGGCCGCCGCCAGCGTTCTCGATGAACGCTTCGGAGTACCCAGCGGGGCTGATGATCGTCGCCTGATACGACTGTGCCGACGCGAGCGACGCGCACAGCCCGGCGACCCCAAGCACACACATTGCGGAGCGAGAAGAACGAGTCATTGGAATGATCCCTTCGGATGAAAAGTCCCCGGGTACCGACAATGGCACCCCGCCATGGCACAACACCTGCCTCGATATCTTCTTTAAAGATATCTGCAAACAATAGATGTGCCAACGCGGTCGAGAATTATCCGACAACTCGGGCATTTCACGCAGGGATTGTCGTGCCGCCAAGGTGGGGCGGGCGCGCCACGGGGCGATCCCCAGCGAAACGGCGTTCAGGGCGTCGTCACCACCGGGCGATACGGGCGGAACTCCGGCGCATCGATCACGCCGCCATCGCGATACGCCCGCTCGATCTCCGCCGCCCAACGCTGAATGTACGGCCACAGTTTGGGATTGTCCTTCGGATCGTGCTTGTGATCCATCGAGACCTTCAGTGTCTCTTCCAGCGGCACGTTGTTCACGAGCTTCTCGTACATCATCACGCACACGGTCGTGCGCTGCGCCCCGGCGGCGCAGTGGATCAGCACCGGCTGATTCGCCGGGTCGGTGATCAATCGCAGGGCCTCGACATACCCCATCGGGTGGCCGGTGCCGTCGCCATCGAGCGTGAAGACGTGGCGCTTGACGCCCAGTGACTCGGCGGTGCGCTGCGCCAGCCGCTCGTCATCGGGGATGCCCTCGTACGCGCCGAGATCGATGATGGTTTTGATGCCGTGGCGCTTGACGACGGTCTCGGTCGCAGCGGGCGTCAATCGGCCGGTGCGGTAGACGAGCCCCTCATCGACGACGCCGTAGTTTCGTGGCAGCACGTTGTCACGCACGCCGAACCGCAGCACCCAACCGCCAGCGCCCAGCAGCGTGGCGACGAGGACGACAATCGCGAGTTTTCGGTGCGAGAGCGCCATGAATCAATGATAGGGCGAACGAGATCACACGCTTACTGCGCGCTGCCGACCAGGTGCGCATTGGTGGGGAAGCGGCGCAGTGCGGCGAGCAACTGCTCGATCTGCACGTGCGGGGGCATTTGCATCAATCGACGACGCAGAGCCGTCACGGTCTTGAGATCAGCCTCGGGGATCAACAGGTTCTCTTTGCGGGTGCCGCTGGCCGAGAGGTTGATCGCAGGGAACAGGCGGCGTTCGGCGATCTTGCGATCCAGCACCAGCTCCATGTTGCCCGAGCCCTTGAACTCTTCGAAGATCACCTGATCGCCGATGGAGCCGGTATCCACCAGGCAACTGGCGATGATCGTGAGGCTGCCGGCCTCTTCGGTGTTTCGTGCGCTGCCGAAGATCTGTCGCGGCACTTCCAGCGCCTTGGCGTCCAACCCGCCGCTGAGCGTGCGCCCGCTGCTGGCGTGACGGCGCGAGAGATTGAACGTGCGCCCGAGGCGCGTGAGCGAGTCCATGACAACCACGACGTGCCGACCGGCCTCGACCATTCGACGGCAGATCGCGATGCACTGGGTGCTCACGGCGATGTGGCGCTCCACGCCGTGATCGTTGCTGCTGGCCATGACGACGGCCTTGGGATTGCCGGAGGCGTCGTTGCCGAACGCCGCGAACGTGCGCCGGAAGTCGGTGACTTCTTCGGGGCGCTCGTCGATGAGCAGGCCGATGACCAGGCACTCGGGCGAGTTGTGCGTGATCGCGCGAGCGATGTCCTTCAGCAGCGAGGTCTTGCCGGCCTTGGGCGGCGAGACGATCAGCGCGCGCTGCCCGCGCCCGATCGGGCAGAAGAGATCAATCAGGCGGCACGAATCAGGGCAGCCGGGATACTCCATCGTGAGCCGCGGCTGCGGGTCGATGCTCGTGAGCTCATCCCAGGGTTTGATCAGCGGCGCCGTCGCGGGATCAAAGCCGGGAATCAATGCCGCCTCGGGCGCGTGCGCTGGGCGATGCGCGTTTGAGTTTGGACCGCCGGTAGAGCCACCGGGGCCTTGCCCGTTGTGTTGCGGCTGGTTTGGCGATGACTGCTGCTGTTGGCCGTGCTGACGGCCTCGACGAGATCGACCGGTTCTCACGGTGTCCCCTGTTGAGCGATCGACCCAGTCTCCAAAGCACCAGCACGGTCCGTCGCGCGGGTGTGGGAGTCGAAACGCTCTGACGATGGTCCGCGCGGCTCGCCATCAAGACGGGCCTGCGCGATGATGGAAGAGTCTATCCACGCCGCCGGCGCGACGCGTAGAGCCCGCCAAGGGCTAGGAGAGCGGCGGAACCGGGAGCGGGGACAACCGGAACCTCCGGTGGCGGGGGAGGCGGATCATCACCGCCGCCACCACCTCCGCCTCCGCCGCCACCTCCACCGCCGCCTCCGCCGAACGAGGGTGCCGGCGGGTTGCTGCCGATGCCACCATCGCCGCCGAAGGAGCCCGTGGAGCCCGAAGGGCCGAACATCGCGCCCATGAGGCCCGCGTCGAGGTTGAAGTTGAAGAGTTCGACGGCGACGTTATCAATGCCCCAGATGGCCGAGCCATCTTCGGGAAGCCCGCTGCCCTCGAACTCGACGGCGAGGTCCGGCGAGGCATGCTTGATGGTGAAGACCAGGCGGTAGACGGTGTCGCCGCCGGGGCGCGTGAAGCCCAGGGTGTTGGAGGTGTACGCGCCGCTGCCGGGCACGCTGGAGACCTCGGTGCTCGCGGTGTATGGGTACGACTGCGTCGCGCCCGCGACGCCTTCGTTGGCGAAGGTCGAGTCCAGCACGACGCGCTTGCCGTCGACGATGATCGTGATCTTCTGCGGCACCTTGCCGGAGTTGCCCTTCCAGGGCCCGACGATGATCAGGTCCAGCGCGATGACGGCGTGCGAGTGATCCGCCAGGCCCGAGAGCTTGAGGGACGCTTTCTCCGACGCGAGCTGGCCGAGGAACGTCTCGCCCGAGGGCGTGGTCGTCAGCGTTGAGACCGACCACTCGTCGCCCGGCGGCGAGTTGAAGGCCGACTGATACGCCGGGGTCGCCCACGCGGCACCGGGCACAGCGCACGAGATCGCCAGAGCGGCAAGGGCCGCTCGTGCCCCGCGGCGCGGGGCGAGCATTCGACCTGACATGTGCGACACTCCTCTTTGAACGTTGGACCGACAGGTGAGACAGAACAAGTCTGCCACACGTGGGTGTGTCGGGCCATCAAGGCGATCTCATCGCGTTCGAGCAACTTCGGGCCGTGACATCTATGTCACGTGCGAGGCTTTAAAGTGGGGCCGATTCAAGGTTCTCGGTGTGCCCACCATTCCATTCGAGATGAGGGTGGGCATCGGTTGCAAAGAAAACCGCCCGCGGGGCTCGCGGGCGATTGGAGGGCTGAGGGCTGGGGTTATCGGAAGCAGCGGGGCGGGGGCCACATCGCACATGGCCACATTGCACATCGCACAGTCAGACGTGGGAAGCCGACGCGCGTTGAGGGCGGGCGTTTAGAAGGAGAAGTAGATGCTGAAGAAGCAGTTGTAATCGCCCTCGGTCACGCCATTGTTTGGCACGTCGGGTGAGCCGGGCAGCGGCGTGCCCTGGTCGTCAGCGATATCCACCAGCGGATTGGCGTCGAAGAAGTTCGAGAAGAACGCGTTGTAATCGCCCTCGGTCACGCCGTTGTTCGGGATGCCGGATCGCGGCGGCAAGTTTCCCTGATCATCGGCGATGTCCACGGGCAAGAGCTTGACGCCGGCGCTGGGAAGCGTCGTCGTTCCCGCGATGGTCGTGCTGCTGGGCGAGACGATGTTCGCGGTCAGGATCACGTTTGCGTTCGGCCCGGTGCTGAACGGCGGCGGCGGCAGCTCAAACGGGATCGGCACGCCGGGGGCCGGTGGGATCTGTTGCGTGATGTTCGTCGGCGCCGTCAGCGTGAGCGAGATCGTCGGAGCGCCCGCCGGGCCGGGGCTGACGGTGCCGCTGATCGTGAGCTGCGACTGGCCGGTGGTGCCGCTGGCGGAGCCCTGGAGCTCGACCGTCGAATCGATCGTGCAGGGCACGACGAGCGAGAAGGTGTATGAACCGCCGGCGCCGGGCGTGAGCGTGCCGACGACCGCAGCGTCTTGTGTCAGACGGAGCGCGGTGACGGTGGCGTTGCCCAGCGGCACGGGCACCGGGACGCCGAGCGAGAAGTAGTTGTAGTTCGGGGCGAAGGTGCGGAAGGTCGAGTACGAGATCGAGAGCGAGGTCGCCAGCGTGGGTGCCGGCGATGAGCCGCGCAGGTCGATGTCTAGCGCCGAGAGCGTGACGGCGTTCGACGGGGGGTTCAGCTTGAGGAAGAACGTGCCACTGGGGCGCGTGTTGACGGCCGGTGGTGGCGTTGCGGTGCCGCCGGTGCCAGTGAAGTTGATCGGGTTGTTGATGGGGGCCGCGGCGCTGCCGAGGCCGGGGTTCGTGCGCGTGCCCGTCGGATTCGTCGCTTGCACGTAGTTCCCGCGGAACGAACCGTTCAGCGTGACGTTGACGCCGATGGTTGACGACAGCGAGCTGGTGGTCGAGTTGACCGTGCACAGGTACGGCTGCGCGTGGGCCGCGCCCGCGAGGGCGGCGACCATCGCGGCGGCGGAGACCAGACCGAGTCGAGTGGAAGCGCGAACGTTCATCGAGAGAACTCCGGCAGGGGGTTCAGGTGTCAGTTTTCAGTCGTCAGATTGCAGCAGAACACACACTGATGCCCAGTGCCCAAGTGCCCGGTGCCTTCCCACTCGGCCCTCGGCTCTCAAACCTCAGCCCTTCCTCAAGACGGGCAGCCGTCGAAGTAGATCGCGAAGAAGAGGTTGTAGTCGGCCTCGGTGACGCCGTTGTTGGTGTCAAGCGTGCCGAAGGGCGGCAGCGGCGAGCCATCGTCATTGGCGATGTCGCAGACCGGCAGGGCGTCAAAGAAGTTGGCGAAGAAGAGGTTGTAATCGCCCTCGGTCACGCCGTTGTTCGTGCCGCCGGGGATACCGACCGGCGGCAGGGGCGAGCCATCGTCGAAGGCGATGTCCGCGGCGGAGCAGCGCGAGACCGCTTCGTTGCCCGGGAGCATGACCATGAGGACGTTGTACGCCTGATCGGGCGAGGCGCTGACCGGCTGGGTCGGGTCGATGAACAGCCCGTCGTTGTTCACGTCATAGACGACCTTTGCGCGGAAGACCATCGCGCCGAGTGATCGGGGCGAGCCGTACGAGAGTCCCGCGGGGCTCGTCACGGTGCTGGGCAGGTCTTGCACGATGCTGGAGGGCCACACGGCGCCGCTGTCGACGCTGTCCGCATCGGCGACGCCCAGGAACTGGATCTGGTAGTTGCGCGCGGAGTTGGCGCCCGCGTAGACATCGCCGACCTTGGTGATCAGCTCGAGCTGGTAGCCGCCGGTGGTGCTGTTGCGGTTGGCGCGGATCAGGCCGGTGCTGAAGGTGTTCGGCGTGCCGTTGAGCATGATCGTCGAGAGGAAGTACAGGTTGCCCAGGCGGTCCATCGCCGGGGGGCTGATCGAGGGACCGCTGGTGGCGCCGGGGAAGGCCTCGTTGTACTTGGCCAGCGTGCCGATCGGCGTGCCGCTGGGGCCGAGGATCTGCTTGGCCAGGAGGCCCGCAGCGCCCGTGGGCCCGCCGGTGTGAGCCGCGACGAGCCAGGTCGCGTTGCCGGTGGAATCAACGCGGGCGACGGCGATGTAGTTGTCCATCGATTGCGGCGTGGTTGCGCCGCCGCCGGTCGCGGCCACTCCGGCCGCCAGCAGCAGCGAGCCATCGGGCAGCACGGTGCCGGAGACCGGCCCGCTGGGCCCGCGGAAGCAGACCTGCGACTGATAGTTCATGAACTCGTGGTTGCCCAGCGAGCCGAACGTGTTCGAGGGGTTGAAGCCGTCGATCGGGTCGGTCAGTTCGGTGGCGACAAGCGGGAGCGTGAAGCGAGCGGTGGAATCGGTGGTGCCGCTGGTGTTGACGCCCCAGATGCTGAGGCCGCGGGTCTTGGTCTCGCTGGTGAGGCGCGAGAGGGCGATGCCGGTGCCGGCGTCGCTGAGCCCGTTGGTGAGCAGGACGAAGGGGCGCGAGATGAACGTCATCGGCCCGCGGAGCGAGGCGCTGGCGCTGAGGTGCGTGGCGATGCTGGTCATTGTGCCGGCGGATTGCTCGATCTGCTCGGAGTTGGCGAAGTCCAGGCCGAGGACCAAGGGGCGTCCGGCGATGTTCGTCGAGATGAGCGTCGGCGTGGTCAGCGCCGTGGTGGTGCCCAGCAGGAGCGAAGTCCGCGCCGCATCGCCGGAGGCGGTGCCGCGGATCGAGTTCAGCACGCTGCTGGAGCGGGTGGCGCTGGCGATGCGGTAGTAGCGCTTGTTGGTGATGGCGTCATCGCCGAGGCTCGTCGAGAGGCCGTCGGCGTAGAAGGCGATGTTGCCGGCCTCGTCGATGCCGCCGAGGCCGAAGCTGGCGTTTGAAAATGTGCCGGCGGAGCCGTTGGTCCGGTTCGTCGCTGCGACGGTCCGCGAGGCGTAGACGCGACCGGGGTTCAGCGGATCGAACGACGCCAGGACGCCGATGATGTTGTTCTCGTCATCACCATCGCCGAAGACCGTGTTGGGCCCGCCGGCGAACTCAAGGAATGAGACGCCGAAGGTGTGCCCCTGCACCGAGTTGGTGAAGATCGTGGTGCCGAGGTTGTTGCGTCCCGCCAGTGGGTTCACGCCGCCGCCGGCGGTCGTCCACAGCCGGTAGCTCGCGCGCGGGAGCGCCCCCACCGGCGTGAACCGGTTGCTCACGCCCTGCGACGCGATCAGGTGGTTGAAGAAGCCGCTGCTGGTGGACGCGCTGGCCTTGACCAGCGGCGCCAGGCGATACGTGTTGCCCCACGAGGTGGTCTGCACCGTCGTATCGACCATGTAGTTCAGCACCTGCGTCTGCGATGCGCCGATCGTGTACGCGCTGGCGGCGTCGCCCGGCAGGCCGTTGGTCGTCGAGATCGAGTCCTGGGCGATCGCCGTGCTGGCGCCAATACCTCCGGCCAGCACGATGAGGGCCGCTACACGCACACGCAACGAATCGGTCATGGTTGACTCCGGCCGACGTTTCAAGGGAGGGACACCGCGCCCCGGCCATCGCCGGTGCGAACCCCACGAGATCAGATTCCGACCACGCCGCGAGACCAAACGATCGCCCGGCGCGTCCGAAAGTCTACACCAACACTACGGTTGGCCCACTGAAGTGCGGGATTCTAGAAGACGTCCATGAACAATCTCCCGCTGGCGACGCAGATAGGCCTGCCATTCGGGATCTGTTACGAGCAGGAGGGCACGCCGGATCCTCGCCGCGGTCTCTTCTGTTCGCTGATCGCGCAGGTGATCGACAAGGATCGAGTTCAAGAGTGCCGGTTCGGCGTTCGGCTCGCGTTCGAGCGCGAGGCTGTACCATTTCGCTGCGTCATCCAGATACCCCAGCTTGTGATAGATCGACCCGATGTTCGCCACCGGACGCCAGTCGGTCCGATCCAGATCCGCGGCCATCTTGAAGCAGTCCGCCGCGTACATCTTGTCGCCCTGCTGGTCACGCTCCAAAACAGCCTTGCCCAGATTGTTCCAGGCGTAGGGCAACTCCTTGTACGTCTCGACCGCCCGCTGATAGTTCTCGATTGCCTCGTCGTTGCGCTTGGCGCGATACGCGGTGTTGCCCGCCTCAAAGTACCCCGATGCCTCGCGCAGTCGCACCTCCGGCGGCATCGGCATGTCTGAGTTCCGCCCGGCGCAGCCGCCCAGCGTTGCCAGCGCAACCACGACCAGCGCCGCCATCGCGCCGCATCGTGAGCGTGTGAGTCGCGTCGTCCCCGTTGAAATGCCGTTCAGCATCGTTGATCTTCCTTGCATGGACAATCCCCCTGCGGTCCGCGCCATCGCGGCTTGATCTCTCGCCGGCCGGTGCGGTGCACTATCGCTGCTCCCAGCGTGTGAACTTAAATAACGCGTCCCACGTCGGCTCGCCCGCCTCGGTCTTCAGCGTGCCGGGCACGAGCCGGATATACGCGAGCTCGAGCCCTTGCACATCGGTCACCGCGCGCTCCAGAAACCCCAGGATCGCCGGGGCCGTCTGCGCCTTGGCCTCGATCGACAGCTTGCGACGACCGAGGTTCCGGACGCGCGAGTTCTTGTCATCCTCGTTGAGCGAGATCGACATCGTGAGGCCGATGTCCCGCGCCGCGGTTTCCAGCTTGCTGGCCAGCGCCGGATCAACGCGGAATCGCTCGCTGGACGCCGCGTCGGATTGCTTGATCGCCGCCATCTTCGCGATCAACTGCTCGATCTCGCCCGAGCGCGTGCTCTGCCGCGCCACCGCCGCGGCGGCGACGCCGCCCAGCGACAGCCCGTACAGCGCGTACACCAGCGACACCAGCAGCAGGAACCCGCCCAGCGCCAGCAGCCAGAGCGGGCGGTTCCGCCGCGCCGCGTTGCTGGCCTCGCCGGTCAGCTCCATGCGCGTCTCTTCGGTCAATCGGAAGGGTGCTCCACTCATGAACGCACCTCACGCGCTGCGCCGCGCGCTTCAAGATCACGAATCGTCGGCGTGCCCGTTGGCGGCTCCGTCGGCTGAGGTGCTGGCTCTGGCGGGCGAGCCGGCGGCGTGTCGCTCGGATTGGTCGCCGGCGGCATGACCGGCGAGGGCGGTGTCGAGGGCGCCGGGGTCGTGGTCGGCGGCTCGGTCGGGGGCTGAGTCGGCTCTGCCGCTGGCGATGTCGCGGCTGGCGATTCGTTCTTGGGCTCTGGCGCGGGCGTCGCGTTCGGCGTCGCGTTCGCGGGGGGCTTGGCCTTGACGGCGGGCGTGGCGGATGCCGCCTTGGGCTTGGGCGTCTCGACCCACACCGCCGCGATCGTGAACGAAAACGCGGCGCTGCTTCCTTCAGTTGGTCGCGTCGGTCGCGTCTGGCCGCCGCTCCAGTTCAGCCACGGCCCCATCGCGTTCTGCTCACCCAGTCGCTGGTTGAAGATCGTCGATGTATCTGAATCCGGCAGGTTCATCGTGAGCAGCCCGCCCTCGTTGGTGCCCACTGCGATGCTGCGCAGCTCCATCGCGCGGTCCGTGATCGAGCTGAAAGCCCGCATCACCCGCGTGAACTCCGACAACACCGGACGCTCTCGCACGATCTTCTTCTGCGTGTCTTCCATCTCCTTCAGCGAGCGTCGAAGGATCGCCGCGGGGTCCGGGTCGGTCGCGGCGCCCGGCGCCACGTCGCGCACCGTCAGCAGCAACTCCGCCGTCGCGTTCGCTCGGGCGATGCGCTGCTCATCCAAACTGCCCGCCGCGGCTTGCAGTTTGTAGCCCACCGCTGCGATCAAGACCGCGGCGCCGACGAGCATCACAAAGTTCCACGCGTAGACCCGACGGCTCGACCGCCCCGGCCGGCGCGACAACTCCAGAAGGCCCAGCCGCCCGTCCACGGGCTCGGATTCGCCGTTGTTCTTTGCCTTGCCGTTTGCTGCGCCCTGCGGCCGTGCGCCCGGCAGGCCGAGGTCGTTGCACGCGATGACACTCTGGCGCAGCGTCGCGAGGATCGGATCGTCCTCGACCTTCGCCGCGACGACGGTGCCGGGCCAGGCCCGGCCAATCGTCTGGCCCATGGCGCCGATGCCCGGCGCGTTGGGTAGATCGTCATCAAGCCCGACGCACACAAGATTGGAGGGTCCGGCGCAGAGCACGCGCCGCGGCGCGACACCGAGCTGCGTGCTCCACGACAGCCACTCGGCCACCAGTCGCCCGACATCACCCCGCGAGATTTCGATCACGCTCGGCTCGGTGCCTACGCCGCCGGCGCTGGCATTCACGGCCCCATCAGGCCCCCCCGCGGCCTCGCGCGAGAGCGCGTTGCTCATCGGCGATTCGTTTTCGGCATCGGATGGATCAAGGTTTAGCGCCGTCGTCCGCAGCCTGATGGTGCCGCCGCACAGCAGAGCCGTGCCTCCGGGCCCGCCGTTCCACGACCACAGCAACTGCCCGCGCGGATCGATCACGATCGTCGCGACGCACTCGGCGTCGCCGCCCGCTTTCCGCTCTTGCCATCCCTCGCCGAGCAGGTGCAGCAGGCTCACCACGCGAGCCGGTGTCGCACTCATCGCGTCCAGCTCGTCCAGCAACAGCCGCACGCCCAGATCCGCGCTGGCCAGCACCGCCACGCGGCACGAACCGGCGTCTCCGGCGCGCTTGCGATCCTTCTTGCCCTTGCCCCCGGCTCCGCGCATCGGCGGCGCCGCTAGCGGCTGCACCGAGAGATCCGTCCCGACCTCGTGCCGCCCGAGCCACGCGAGCGAACCTTGCCCCTCGGCGCTCTCGCCGGCGAGCTGCGCCGCGCCGATCGCCGCTGTCACCAGTTGTTCGTCAGCGCTCGGCGCTGAGAACCACGAGCAGCGTGAGCCGTCCATATCCAGACACAGCGACCACTGCGGCTCGCCGGGAACCGTTGCCAGACTCTTGACGATCCACTGTGCGCACGCCTTGATCGCGCTCTGG
>JAIEQQ010000735.1 GCA_019747615.1 Phycisphaerales bacterium | reverse complement strand
TTCGATGGAGACGGGGAGCCAGATGTTGTCGCCTTCGAAGTCTGGGGAGTTCAGGAAGCGTGCGGAGCCGTCCGAGAGCAGGGCGGTCTGGCCGGAGCCGTTGTGGTTGGGCGAGTTCTCGGTGACGTCGATCCAGATCGCGCCGGCGCGGGCTCGGAAGACGACGGCGGAGCGATCGGCGAGCAGGACCACGGGGCGCACGGCGTGATAGACCGAGCCGGTGGTAACGCCGGGGCGGCCGAAGAGGTTGAGAAAGCTGTACGAGACGTTCTCGAAGCGATCCCAGTCGGCCTTGGTGGCGTCGTCGCAGGTCGTCACGGCGCTGGAGTTGCCGGAGCAGGCCATGGTTTGCAGCGGGGCGTAGTTCGCGCGACGAAGCGTGTAGAGATTGGCGGAGTTGGACTCGCTGACTTTGGCGCCGACGTTCCACCAAGGCAGGCCGCCCAGTGAGGCCGAGGCCATCGGGAGGCTCTCGCGATGGTCGTTGGCGTAGAGCGAGAACGCGCTGGCGAGCGAGGCGGAGTTTGAGAGGCACGCGGCCCGGCGCGAGCTGTCGCGGGCCTGGGCTATGATCGGCCAGACGACGGCGGCGCCGATGAGCAGCACTGCGGCGACCGAGAGGAGATCGGCCAAACGCCATGTGCGCGAGCGTGACGCGCGATCTGCGGGTGGACGAAGGCTCAGCCGAGTGCGCTGCGCGTCGGACTCTCGCTCGATGAGCTTTATCGAGCGGGTGATGAGCGACTCGCGGCGTTCGGCGTCGGTGGCGCCGGTGGTGGCCGGGGCGATGTCGAGCAGTGAGAGGACGCGGAGCTGGGCTTCGGCGCGGGCGCGCATGCCGTTGGAGACCTGCGCGGGGTTCATGCCGGATTGAACGAGGGCTTCCAGCGCGTCTTCATCGGCGGGGCTGAGGCGGAGCGACTCGGGATTGATCGCGAACGCGGCGATGCGGGACATGCCGTGGGCGATGTGCTGATCGGCGTTGAGGGCGTCGGCGGGTGAGGGAGCGTCCAGGCCGTTCATGAGGGCCAGGGCCTTGCTGGCACGGTCGCGAAGGCGGGCGGAGACGCGATCGAGATCAAACTCGGCGTTGACCAGCGCATCGACCGCCTCGGCGTCTTGAAAGCCGAGGGTCGGCTGGTCGCCAGAATGGGGTGGTTGGACATCCGTCATCGGTCGAGGTTCCCTTTGCTAACGACCTGCCACTTGCGAGCGAACGCGGCGACCGCGGCGTGCAGCCGGCTTTTGACCGTGCCCAAGGGAATGTCCAAGGCGTCGGCGATCTGGCTGTAGCTCATCTTCTGGAAGTACGCCATGAGGAGCACTTCGCGAAGGCCGAGCGGGAGATCTCCAACTGCCGCCTGAACCATGGATTCCCTCTCCGAGTCGCCCACGGCCGCGTCCGGGCCGGGGGCATCGATGGACATGAGGTCCACAAACGTGGTGCCCTCACCACTCCCACCTCCGCCGCCGACCCGGCTGTCCAGGTCCAACGTCCGGCGGCGAGCGTTTCTACGCAGGAGGTCGCGGGCCTTGTTCGCCGCAATTGTAAAAAGCCAGGGCTTGAATCTTCGGGTGGCGTCGAAGGTGTCCGCCGAGATGTGAATCTGGAGCATCGTCTCCTGGAAAACGTCCTCGGCGCGGGTCCGATCACCGGTCATTCGGGTCAGAAACCGCATCAGGTCGTCGTGATGGCGGCGCATCAGGGCTTCCAGGGCGCGAGAATCCCCAGCCCGATAAGCGGCCAGCAACTCGTTGTCGGATCGTTCTTCCAAGGTGATGAGTGTATCGGTTCGGCGGGGTCTCGCTGCTGACTAGACGGCGCTGGGGCGTTGCCGGTTCGCTCAGAGTGGCTCTGAGCGTTCAGAGTCCTCGGCGAGCCGGGGTGAGTTCGAAGACGGCATCGAGGCACGCGGCATCGAGGCATCGAGCGATGGGGCCACGGGGCGCGAAGGTGCCGGTGGGTGAGCAAAGGAGTTGGGCTTCGGCGCTTCGCGGCGCCGGGCACGCCTAAACTCGGGACCTATGGGCGTTCCGATTTCTCAGATGTGGACGGTGGCTTCGTACATCGTCAAGCAAAAACTCCGTGGCAATAAGCACTACCCGCTGGTGCTGATGCTTGAGCCGCTGTTCCGCTGCAACCTGGCCTGCGCCGGGTGCGGCAAGATTCAGTACCCGGCGCACATCCTCAAGCGCGTACTGACGCCGGAGCAGTGCTGGAAGGCGGCCGACGAGTGCGGCGCGCCGATGGTGTCGATCCCCGGCGGCGAGCCGCTGCTGCACCCGCAGATCGTGGAGATTGTGGAGGGATTGGTTGCGCGCAAGAAGTACGTGTACTGCTGCACCAACGCGTTGCTGCTGAAGGAAAAGCTGGAGGCGGGGTGGTTCAAGCCCAGCAAGTACCTGACGTTCAGCGTGCACATGGACGGCAGCGAAGAGCACCATGACTTCGCGGTCTGCCGCGAGGGAACGTTCAAGACCGCGGTGGAGGGGATCCGCCTCGCGGTGAAGATGGGCTTCCGCGTGACGACGAACACGACGCTGTTCGAGGGCGCGAATGCGGTGGCGGTGCGCGAGTTCTTTGACGAGATGATGGCGCTGGGCGTTGAGGGCATGATGGTGAGCCCGGGCTATGCGTATCCCAAGGCGCCGGATCAGAAGGGCTTCATGCAGGAGCGGCAGAAGACGCAGAGCTTCTTCAAGACGCTGATGAGCAACCGCAAGAAGAGTTGGAAGTTCAACCAGTCGCCGATGTTCATCGAGTTCCTGATGGGCAAGCGCGAGTTTGAGTGCACGCCCTGGGGCATGCCGACGTACAACATCTTCGGCTGGCAGAAGCCGTGCTATCTGCTGCAGGACGGGTACGTCGACACGTTCAAAGAACTGATCGACGCGACCGAGTGGGAGCGGTACGGACGCGCCAGCGGCAACAAGGCGTGCCAGCAGTGCATGGTGCACTGCGGGTATGAGACGAGCGCGAACGATTACACGTTCGGCTCGATCAAGGGCATGTTCGCGACGGTCAAGGCGCTGCTCAACACGACGTACGCGGATAAGGACGCTGAGAAGGCCCTGGCCGAGGAACGCACGAAGCCGCACGGGCCGGTGGTGCAGCTTGGGATCAGTGCGCCCAAGAAGGCGGAGGAGTTGGTGGGGGTGAAGTGAGCGATGGACGATTACCCGGCGATGCGAATCGGCTACGAGCTTGCGCTGCCGCACGACTGTCAGCTTTGGAACGCTGAGGGCCAGCTCGCTCCGACGCTGCTCGGCGCGACGTACGGCGAGCATTGGATTGATTTCGGCGATCGTCGATATCTGAGATTCTCCGAAGCACTTCGGACGCACTGGAAATCGGAGTTGTCGTCTCGCGGCGTGACTGGGGAGTTGCCGCGGCTTGCGTATCCGCAACATGCCGGAAGTCCGTTGCGGTGGTTCTTTTCGGACGTCTTTGGAAATCTGTTTCCCGACGCGCTTGAGCCACTGCCTGACGACATCGGCGAACGGCTGAACACGGACGAGCGTGTGACGAGCTGGGCGGAGAAGCTCTTCGCGTTTGAGGGGGACGTTTCCAAGGAAGACGACGAAGATGAGTACTGGCGTCGAAGTGATCTTCGTGAGCAAGCATCGTTCTGGCTCTTGGCACGTCGTGGTTTGCCATTGTTCATGGGGGATGACATTGGGCTAATGCTGTGGCGGATTGGGGACGAGCTGTTGTATCGCTGGAACGATGACTCGACCGATCAGGATTCCGGAGCGCTGCGCTGGGAGTATCCGCGCGGGTTTGGTCGCTTGCCGGTCGCGGCTGTTGAGGTCGAGATACGCAGGGCGTATTCCCAGCTTCAAGCGGACATGCTGCCGCAGATCGAGCGAATCAGAGCAAGCGGCTTGGTGGCTGATGTCAGTGGCCTCGTTCGCGAAGCGCACGGGGACCGGTTTGACTTTGATAAGCTATTTGACGTCAATCGAATCCGGCCTACCGACTGGAACGCGGTGCGGAGTGCGAACGAACAGATTCTCGGGACGAACTGGTAGCACCAAGAATTCCGCACAGAACTTCGCGGCGAGGGTCACCACAATGTCGACAGGCAGCAGCAAGTCTGGCAAGCGATTCTCCCTCCAATGGGCCGATTTCGACATCGAGCCGGTCGATGGCGTTGTCGATGGGCCGACGCTTGACGACGTTCGCGCGATCACGCGGCACCTGGCGCAGGCGACCGAGGGCTTTGTCATTCTGTCGCTCGAAGACGAGCGATACATCCAGACGACGTTCTCCGAGCCCGGCGATGGCGAGGCGGGGTTTCAGCTCGAGCTCCGCGATGGCAGCGCCGAGAGGCACTTTGAGCTTGAAGAGGACTTCGTTGACATCGCGATGGTCGTCGAGACGTTTGAGGCGTATTTCGCTGATCCCGCTGGCGTCGCGGCTCGGCCCGGCTGGCGGCTCATGACGTTGTGAGCCGCGGTTCAGGCACGCGATGGGGGCGGTGGTGCGATCGGCGGCACGGGGGACGCTGAGGAATGTGTCATGCGGATGGTGCCAGCGCGTGCGATCAAAGCTCGCCGCGGCTGCTCGCGATCGGTGGCGCGGATCTTCGCGGGGCGCTCGGTGAACGGTGCGAGTTCGTCCGGCAAGACCTTCAGCCCGCGCCGGCGAGCCTTGGAGACTGCGTACCAGAGCGAAAGGTGCATGCGATAGCGGACGCTGTCGGTGATGTTCAGGCCCTGGGCCTCCATCGCGTCGAGCGACCAGCGCCACGCGTGGTATTCCTCGAGGCAACGCGGCTTGTACCGGTTGAAGCCGATGGCGTGGTGGCCGACCTCGTGCAGGAAGATCGCCATCGACATCGGGCCCTTGGGCTTCGGTGATTCGAGCAACCGCGAGATTGTGCCGTCGCGATACTCGACATACCACGCGACGCCGGACATCGCGGTGCGCCAGCGCTTGACGCGGATGTTGTGCGTCGTGAGCATGAGTTGTACGACGCGGTCGTACGTTTCTTGAGCGGACTCGGTACGCGATGGTTGAGCGGCCGGTGGTGTCGCTGCGGCGTGATCGACGGGCTTCGCGATTGCGACGCGGGCCCGGCGGCGGGGAGCAGCGGTCTTTGTTGCTGCAGCGACCGGCGGTGCTGCGGGTGCGAGCGGGACCAGCTTCGACTGCTGTGGACGCGGCGCGGGCGGCGCGACTAGAACCGGCGGCGCGACTTTGGCCGGGCGGCTCAGCCCCGGCAAGATACGTCGCGCGGCGGGTTCGATCAGGTCCCAAAGCGTCAGCACAGAGCCTCCTTGCTCAGCGAACTGTACCAGCGCATGAGCCGCGTGTCATGGCGTTTGCGTCGTGGCTGGCGCGGGTCGGCCGCCGATGAGGCGAAACTGGTCGTCGTCGGTCGGGAAGCCGGCGATCTTGGCGCCGTTGGCAAACTCGGACCATTTCATGGCACGCTTGCCGGGGGCTTGCACATCGCACAGGCGCAGGACCGTGCCGCCCGTGCACGCGATGAGGCCGGTCGCTCCGGCGATGATCTGACCTGCGGGGCGCGGCACGCGCCGATGGGCTTCGACCTGCTCCATCGCGCCGGCGGGAATGTCGTCGAGCATCGTCGTCGAGCGGAGGAGTTTGAGGGGCTCGCCGCGAAACGTGACGCTGACGCCGGGCCATGGGCTGAGGCCGTTGATGCGACGACGGCAGGCTTCGGCGGTGTCGGTGAACTCCACCCACGAGTCGGCCTTTGAGAGTTTGCGAGCGCGCGTGACAAGCGACTCGTCCTGAACGATCGCGACATCGGCGTTCACGGCGTGTCGTTCAAGCACGGTCTGGACGAGCGCCGGGCCGTCGGCGCTGAGGAGGTCGTGCAGATCGCCACTGGTGATGTGCGGTTCGAGCGGGCGTTTGCTTTGGCCGAGGATGAGGCCGGCGTCCATGCGCTGGGCGATCGTGATCACGCTATTGCCGGTCTCGGCGTCGCCGGCGAGCACCGCGGCCTGCACCGGCCCGGCGCCGCGCCAGCGGGGCAGCAGTGACCCGTGCAGGTTGATCGCCCACAGCCCGTCGAGCAACTCGGGCGAGAGCTTCTGGCCAAAGGCGATGATCACCCAGGCGTCAACGCGGCCGGGGCCGACGAGGGCTCGGATGCTCTCGATCTCGCTTGGTTCGTTGATATTCGCGGGCTTGAAGACGGGGACATCCGGGGCACTGATCGCGGCCCACTGGGCGACGTCGGTTGGCGTGAGAACCTTGCCGCGACCGGAGGGTTTGTCGGGCTGAGTGATGACGGCCACGAGGGTGTGACGCTGACGGAGCATGTCCAGCGTTGGGATGCCGAAAGCCCCAGCCCCGAGGAACGCGATTCGCATCGGGCTTGGCACTCAGGCGTTCCCTCGGCGCTCGAGCTCGCGCACGAGCTGGCGGTTCTTGAGGCGCGACATCTGGGTCATGCGGTCGATAATGAGCACGCCATCCAGATGGTCCATTTCGTGCTGCCAGCAGCGGGCGAGCAGGCCGGTGGCGCGTCGGGTGAAGGGGTTGCCGTGCGGGTCCAGCGCCGTGATGGTGACGGAGGTGGGGCGGATGACCTCGCCGCGGATCTTGGGAAGGCTGAGGCAGCCTTCGCTAAAGGGCTCGCGTTCGGGGGAGAAATCCGAGAGGACCGGGTTGATGTAGACCTCGGGCTGGAGCGTGGCTGAGGGAGGATCGGTATCGGCGAAGCGGCCATCTTCTTCGTCTTCGTGAACGTGGGCGACGAACATCCGCCAACTGAGGCCGATTTGCGGGGCGGCGAGCCCGATGCCCTCCAAGCGGTGCATGACCTCGATCATGCGCTGGGCGACGGCGCGGACGTCGTCGTTGACGGCGGGGATCGCGACGGCTCGTTCGCGCAGGACCGGCTCGGGGTAGGTCGTGATGTCCAGTTCGCTGACGTCGCGCATCATGCTCTGGGAGTTTAGGGGCATCGGGGCGGATCTGTTGGCCGCGGGCCCAGGGTTTTGCTAACATGGGGCTTGGCGGGGCCGCGGTCGTGAAACGTCCGTCCCCGTAAGTGGGCGTAGCGGGTCGGGGGCTGATGGTGCGCGGCGAGTTGGGCCGCGTGTGTTCGGGAGCATTTCAAAGGCAAGGAGCGCCCGTTGGCCCTTTTCGGCATTTTCGGCAAATCTGGCGGCGGTGACAAAGGCGGCGGCTCCGGCGAGCCGCCCAAGCCCTCGGGCGACGGCATGGAGTTCTCGCCCGAGAAGGCCAAGCGGTTCTTCGATCGAGCCCGCTCGGTCCACGATACCGGGCAGTACGAGTACGCGATCAGTCTGTGGCTGCAGGGGCTGCGGTTCGAGCCGAACAATCTTGATGCGATCCGCGGGTTCTTCGCGTCGTGCGATCAGTTCCGCGCCAACGGCGCCACAAGCACGAGCAAAGAGACCGCCGCGGCGGTGTCGGGATCGACCCCGGTTCACAAGTTCCTTGGCGCGTTGCTGGAGTGGGGGATCAACATCCGTGAGCCTCGCCCGGCGGTGAAGGTTGTGAGCTCGATCGCGACGTTGAACCTCCGCGATGTGGGCGAGCTGCTGGGCGGCAGCGCCCTGGGCGTCTGCATCAAAAACGATCGCCCTCGCAAGGACTGGTTCGTCACGTTGCTGGAGTCGTTCGTCAAGCTGGAGATGTTCGATCTGGCGGTGCAGGCCGGCGAGGTCGGCATGCGGCTGGATCCGTCGGACAACAAGCTCTCGGCGGATGTCCGCAATCTCAGCGCTCAGGCGACGATGCACAAAGGCGGCTACGAGAACACCGGCAAAGAGGGCGGGTATCGGCAGAACATCAAGGATGCCGAGAAGCAGCGACTGCTGAACGAGGAACGCTCGCTCGTGAAGACCGACGAGGGCCAGCAGAAGGCGATTCTCGCGGCGAAGGCGGAGTATGAGGCATCTCCGACTGATCGCGCGTTCATCCGCAAGTACATCCAGGTGCTTGTGCAACGCCGGACGCCGGCGGACTTGACGACCGCGATCGAGGTGGCTGAGAAGGCGTACGTCTCGACGCAGGAGTTCGGCTTCCGCAAGAGCGCTGGCGATATCCGCCTGGCGATCGGGCGAGGCGAGGTGGCGAAGCTCAAAGCGGCGGCGGACGCGAATCCCTCCGACGACGCGGCGAGAGATGCGTTTGCCAAAGCCGCGGAAGAGCAGAACCGCTTGCAGACCAGCGAACTTGAGCTGCAGGTGCAGGCGTACCCGACGAACCTGCAACTGAAGCTCGAACTGGGCAAGTGTTACCTGCGCGATCGCCAGCCTGAGAAAGCGATCGAGCAGCTTCAGAAAGCCAAGGACGAGCCGAAGCAGCGCTCCGCGGCTCTGGCGTGTCTGGGCATCGCGTTTCAGGAGCTTGATTGGACGGAAGAGGCCACCGAGACGTTTAAGCAGGCGTTGGAACAGCACGCCGACGCGAACGATGAGGTCGGGCTGGAACTGCGGTATGGGCTGATGTCGAGCTTGCTGAAGCAGGCGGAGGGGACGCGGGATCTGAGCCGCGCTCTGGAGGCGGAGAAGATCGCTAGCGCGATCGCCATCCAGCAGATCGGCTATCGCGATATCCGGGCCAAGCGAGATCAGTTGAAGGCGTTGATCGCGCAGCTTCGGCAGACGGGCGGGGCCGGCACGGCGACCGCGACGGCGTAGAGGCGAGCATGAACGCGAAGCAGAACATGAACGCGAACATGAACATGAAACGGAATGTGCGAGAGAACGTGAACGTGAAACAAGCCGTGTGCGCGAGTGGCTCGATGAGCATGGGATTGTTGTGGGCATGAGCGTCGCGTCTGCGGTGATCATTGTGCCGGCGCGGCTGGCGTCTACGCGGCTGCCCGGGAAGGTGCTTCTGGCGCGGACAGGGTTGCCGTTGGTCCAGCATGTTGTTGAGCGGGCGGCGATGGCGAGGTGCTGTAGATTGGCCATCGTCGCAGCGGACGATCAGTCGATCGTCGAAGCGCTGAGGCCCTTTGGCACCCGCGTGGTGCTGACGTCGGCGGATCATGCCAACGGCACGAGCCGGCTGGCGGAGGCGGCGACGCTGCTGAACCTTGAGCCCGATGAGATCATCGTCAACGCGCAGGGCGACGAGCCGGAGATCGAGCCCGAGACGATTGATGCCGCGGTGCGGGCGCTCCTGACGACGCCGGGCGCGGTGGTTGGCACGGTGGCGTGTCCGATCGCGTCGGACGCGGACTTTGCGAATCCGAACATCGTGAAGGTTGTGCGGCGCGCAGACGCCGGAGCGCTGTACTTTTCGCGGAGCGCGATCCCGCACGATCGCGACCATCGCAAGGATCCCCAGAGCGGGCCGCTACGGCATGTCGGCGTTTACGCGTATCGGAACGCGTTTTTGCAGCGGTACGCGCAGATGGCCTCGACGCCGCTGGAACGGACCGAGCAGCTTGAACAGCTTCGCGTGCTGGAACATGGGCTGACGATCGGCGTGGGGCTCTGTGAGCCTGGCGCTCCGGGTGTTGACACGCCGGAGCAGTACGAAGCGTTCGTCCAGCGATGGAACTCGCGTCGCGCTCACTGAAGAAGGCAATACCCCGGGCAGGGCTCGAACCTGCGACCTGCGGTTTCGAAGACCGCCGCTCTATCCAACTGAGCTACCGGAGCATGAATCGCGTCGAACGCGCCAGCCGAAGTTTAGCGAGCTGTGACCGTTGACATGGTGTTGCTCAAGCATCCAGGGCCCAGGTCGGACCTCGATGGCACGGCGGAGAGCGCGGCAGATGGCACGATCTACCGCCCGCGAAAGTGCGCGGGAACGTCGCCGAAGTCGGCGCGGATGACCGAGCGGATTCCGCCGCGGCCTTTCCAGTCGGTGATGATCTGGAGCCACGCGGGCGAGAGCAGCGCGACGAGGTCATCGCGGAGGCGGTTGCTCACCGCCTCGTAATAGATGCCCTCGCTGCGGAAGGACTGGTAGTAGAGCTTGAGGGATTTGAGCTCGACGCAGCCGCGGGCGCTGGCGGGTGTGCCTGCGGGCGCGGGCTGATAGCGGAGCGTGATGGAGCCGAAGTCCGGGTGGCCGGTTTTCGGACAGACGGAGGTGAACTCGTCGCTCACGTGCTCGATGACAAATGGCGTGCGAGAGGGCGTTTCGAAGGCTTCTAGAAGTGCGGGATTCGGCATCGCCGATGGTAGCGTGCGCGCGGCCCGCGGCATCAGCCCGCCTTCCGCTCAGCCTCACGCACGCGGACCCGCAGCGCGATGCCAACCAGCGATCGGACGGCGCGGCTCCAATCCGCGGGTGCCTTTCCGCGTTCGAGGGCAATCACGGCGGCATCGGCGGACGAGCCGAGGATCGGGAAGCCCAGGCCCTTGGCCGACCCGCGGATCTGTGAGCAGAGGCGCTTCAGGACCGCGACGTCCGCCGCGGTGATCGCGGCGTTGATCTTCGTGACGGACTCCCGCAGTTCCTCGATGAACTCGGGGACGAACGTATACGCCGAGTCGGTGGGCACCAGCGTGCTGTAGACCGGGCCGCCAGAATCGGTGTCCGAGGCCTCCATGAGCATGAACTCGGCCAGCGCACGCAGGAGTTGATCCTGAGTGAACGGCTTGCAGAGATACGCGCTAGCGCAGGCCTCACGGGCCTCGGTGCGCGTCGCGATGCGACCGTCGCTCGTTGTCACGATGATCGGCATCTGCCCGCCCTTGCAGCGCAAGGCCTCGATGAACTTCGTCCCGGGCATATCGGGCAGGTCGTTCTCGCACAGGACGATGTCGAATCCCTCGCCGCTTCGGGCC
>JAIEQQ010000136.1 GCA_019747615.1 Phycisphaerales bacterium | reverse complement strand
GAGCATGACGGCGTAACGCGGCTCAACGTTGAGATCGCAGGCTGGACGCCTTGGCTGAAACGGGTCGCCGGTGAAACTCGCGAGTGACATGCTCGTGATGCTCGGGAGCGACAGTTCGTTCTCGAGGCGCGGCGTGTCGAGCGGGGCCGGTTTCAATCGGGCGATTGCAGGACGTTGGCGAATCGGAGGGCTTGCCCCCTCCGGCTCGAAGACTCGCCACCTCCCCCGGTAGGAACCGGGGGAGGGTGGGGGGAGGGTGGGGTGTCCGCGAATCGGACGTGGCACGCGAGGCCGCGAGGCTCAAGGGCAAAACCCCTCTCGGAGAGAGCGGGTACCCAAAGCAGGAAGGACGCTCGGCTCACTCGACTTCGCGCACGTCGCCTTTGCCCTTGACGATCTCGCCGATGACGTAGACCTTCTCGCCGAGTTTGCGGAGTTGCTCGCTGACGCTTTCGGCGAAGCTGGGGCGGACGATGACGCAGTAGCCGATGCCCATGTTGAAGACGCGGCGCATCTCTTCTTCGTCGATATTGCCGCGCTCTTGCAGGAAGCGGAAGACCGGCGGCACGGGCCACGCGGAGCGGCGGACGAGGGCGTCAACTTTCGGGTGCAGCGCGCGGCAGAGGTTGCCGGACATGCCCGAGCCGGTGATGTGGGCCATGCCGCTGATGACCTTTTTGACCTTGTACGTGGCGAGCATCTTGCCGATGCTGCGGGCGTAGATCCGCGTCGGGGTCAGCAGCACCTCGCCCAGCGAGGCCTCGGCGATCGCGGCTCGCTTCTTGCCGCCGGCGGCGCGCTTCTCGCTGAGTTCGGGATAGACCTTTCGAAGGTCGAGCCCCGCGCTCTCGACAACCTTTCGCACCAGCGAGTAGCCATTGGAGTGCACGCCGGAGCTGGCGAGCCCGAGGACCACATCGCCGACCTCGACGCGCGTGGGCTTCATCGCGCGATCGAGATCCACCACGCCGACGGCGAAGCCCGCGAGGTCAAAGTCACCCGGTGCGTAGAGCCCGGCCATCTCGGCGGTCTCGCCGCCGAGCAGCGCGCAGCCGGATTGCTTGCAGCCATCGACGATGCCCTTCATCAGCTCGTTGAGCAGGGCTTTGTCGACTTTGGGGATCGCGATGTAGTCCAGGAAGAACAGCGGCTCGGCGCCCTGGACGATCATGTCGTTGATGTTCATCGCGACCAGATCGATGCCGAGTGTGTCGTACTTCTTGAGCTCGATCGCCAGGCGGAGCTTGGTGCCCACGCCGTCGGCACAGGCGACCAGGACGGGGTGCTTGTAGTTGCGGCGAAAGAGCTTCTCGTTGAAGTCGAGACGAAAGAGCCCGGCAAAGCCGCCGGGGTTCGGGATCACGCGCGGCCCGTGCGTCTTGCGCATCAGGGTGCCGAGCGACTCGGTGAACGAGTCCTTTTCCTCGAGATTGACGCCGGCGGCGGCGTAGGAGAGCGGCTGCGGGCGGCGGGAGGTGGCCATAGACCCGAGGATAGCGGCTCACCACAGGTGGTTGGTTGATGTGCGGAATCCAGAGGGGCCCGAGGCTTCGGGGGCGGGCGCGGCATGCGTGGTGTCCATGCCCTATCATCGCGACCTTGTCGCCCCCGGCCCTGTGGGCTGCGGCCGCGCTGGGGTTCACTGCCTGTCAAACGCCCCCCCGCCCCCCGGAGTCTCGCGCATGCAACGCCTCTTCACCTCTGAGTCCGTCTCGATGGGTCACCCCGACAAGGTCGCCGACCAGATCAGCGACGCCATCCTGGACGCCATGATCGCCGACGACCCGTTCTCCCGCGTTGCGTGCGAGACGCTGTGCGCCACCGGCCTGGTCGTCGTCGCCGGCGAGATCACCACCAAGACGTACGTCGAGATCCCCGAGATCGTCCGCAAGACGGTCCACGACATCGGCTACACCAGCGGCGACATGCGCTTTGACAGCGAGAGCTGCTCGGTCCTGGTCGCGCTGAACAAGCAATCGCCCGACATCGCCATGGGCGTTGATCGCGAGGGCGCGGGTGACCAGGGCATGATGTTCGGCTTCGCGTGCAAGGACACGCCGGAGCTGATGCCGCTGGCGATCCAGCTCAGCCACCGACTTGTGGAGCAGCAGGCCAACGTGCGTCGCGACAACAAGATCCCCGGCCTGCGCCCGGACGCCAAGAGCCAGGTCACCGTCGAGTATCAGGACAACAAGCCGGTCCGTGTTGACACCGTCGTGCTCTCCACGCAGCACGACGCGACGTGGAACGCTCGCCAGGACGAGCTGAAGAAGCAGGTCATCGAGCACATCATCAAGCCCGTGCTCGGCTCGTGGTACAACCCCGGCATCACCATCCACGTCAACCCCACCGGCCGCTTCGAGATCGGCGGGCCCCACGGCGACACCGGCCTCACCGGCCGCAAGATCATCGTCGACTCCTACGGCGGCATGGGCCGTCACGGCGGCGGCGCCTTCAGCGGCAAGGACCCGACCAAGGTTGACCGCTCCGCGGCGTACATGGCGCGCTACATCGCCAAGAACGTGGTCGCGGCGGGCCTCGCGGATCGCTGCGAGATCCAGCTCAGCTACGCCATCGGCGTCGCCGAGCCGACCAGCGTGTACGTCGACTGCTTTGGCAGCGCGACGGTGAGCGAAGAGAAGATCTCGAACGCGATCCGCCAGACGTTCAAGCTGAATCCCCGCGGCATCATCGAGAGCCTGAATCTGCGGACGCCGATCTACGCCGCGACGGCCAAGCACGGGCACTTCGGGCGCGCCCCGGGCACGATCACGTACAACGGCAAGAAGTACGACAGCTTCACGTGGGAGAAGACGGATAAGGCTGAGGCGCTGAAGGCGCTGTGCAAGTAAACTGGCGCAAATGGGCACCATTGCGATTCGGTGGAACATCGATGACTCGCCCGCTGACGTGATTCGGTTTGCCGAAGCGTTGCAACCCGTGTACGCAACGGCGGTGGGCGCGTCTTGGGAAATCGACTTCAGTGAGTGTCAGTACTTGGGACCAGATGCGGCTGCATTGATCTACGCAGCCTATTTGCGAGCGAGCAGTCAAGGTCAAAGGGTCGAGGTGAAGCTGCCGACCGCGCCGCGGGCGCTGCTCGCGTTTTGCCAGTTTTCTGGCCTTGAGCACTATCTCAAGAAGGGCAAGCGTCCCGACGGGCACCACCCGGATTGCGAGACTGTCCCGCTATCGCAGTTCTTTGGCGAGCCGATTTCAGTGGGTCAGCCGGTTGTGAGGCTCGTCTCGCGCCACATGCCAGACCTGTCAATCGACCTTTCGGATTATCTCAGCACCTGCATTACCGAGGTTGTGCAGAACATGCTGGACCATTCGGAATCGAACGTGGGCGGGGTGCGTTGTGCTCGCTACTTTGTCAAGCGGCACGAGGTTCGTGTCGCCCTCGTTGACCACGGAATCGGGATCGGCGAACGCACTCGGCGCGGCAGGCAGATTGACTGGGACGACGTGAGCTGTCTTGGTCGGGTACTCCAAGGGGAGTTTAGCGCTCGCACAAAGACGCATAACGCGGGAATCGGCCTGAATACTCTCTGGAACGTCGTCAGAAATCATGGCGGGTCGCTGCTTATCCTTTCGGGGACGGCAGTCAGTCAGATGTACGGCACCATGAATGAGCCGCGGACAGCGCGATTTCAAGGCGGCCGCTTTCCAGGTACGGCGGTTTTCTTCTCTCTTCGCACCGACACATGAGCCTCGATTCACCAACTCCGCTGCCTGCGCTCGCTGCGATCGCTCGTGTCGAGAAGCGGCATGGACCCGATGTTGAGTCTTCTGTGCGGTTTGCCGGTGATGTCGCTGCGGCACTCGCAACCTCTCCGCGGGTCAAAGTGTCGTTCGTTGGCGTTCGAGGGGTCTCGTCGGCGTACTTCAACGCGTTCTTGAATGAGCTTGCCCTGCGGTGTCCGGTCGGCTCTGTTCCTGATCGCATCGAGCCGGAATTTGATTCCGACGCGCAGCGCTTTCTGTTCGAGAAGTCCGTCGGCGCGTTCATAAATCGTTCGCGGCTGCAAGCGTAACGTCAGGTCTGCGACTCAATGCACCGAGGTTTGCTTGCAACACCAGATTTCGCGCTGGCGGTCTGCCATGCTCGATTCCTTGCAGAAGCGATCGACGTGACGTCATCTCGTCGCGACGCGAGAAATAGGTCAGCGGTCGCTACTGGCTCGATCGGGATGGCGTTTCTACCGTGGTGCCTCCGGCGCCGCAGGCTTGTCGCTCACTGGCGGGAAGCCCTCGGGCATCCAGCGTGGCAGGTCCTTGATCGACGCCCGGGCTTCGTCAGTCGTCGGCACGCCCCAGGTCTGGAAGAAGTCGCCGAGGTCGCGTCCCGCTGCGCGGGAGAAGCGGAGCATCCACTGATCGCGCTTCTGCTCCTGCGTCTTGGGTCGCTCGGCGTTCTTCAGGGCGCGATACTCCGCGAAGACCTCGGTGAAGGTCTCCCAGCCGAACGCGCGCTGGAGCTGGATGTACATGATCAGCGCGGTGGATGGGTCGCTCTGCCACTTGGCGAAGCTGGCTTTGTCCTTGAGCAGGTGCTTGGCGATGAGGCGGTCGCGGTCGTCTTCCTTCCACCACCACCCGCCGCCGACGGGCACGTTGCAGACCTTCTCCAGCGCGTGCATGGTGAAGAGGTTGACGGTGACTTCGCCGGTGCCGTCGAATGTCCAGAGGTCCGATTGGTGGTTGTGGCCGAGCTCGTGCAGCAGGCCCCAGGCGTGCTCGCCGCGCTCAAGGTCGGCAGCGTTCGTCATGAACGCCGCGGCGTCCAGGTGCGTCATGATCGGGTAGCCCGAGTGCATGTAGCCGGCGCTGATCTGCACGTCGGCGACGTATCGCTCGGGGCGTTTGCGATGGCGATCGATCGTCGCCAGATCGGCGTGCGCATCGCTGACCTTGTTCCACCATGACATCAGCCGCGCCGGGTCGTCCAGCGAGCGGATCGCGTCGCTGGGCACGGTGAGGATGATCTTGCCGCTCTCAAGCTCCGCCCACGGGCCGGGCAGCATGCGCTGCAGCTTCCAGTCGCTATCGCTGGTTTGGCCCAGCACGTATCGCGGCGATTCGATGCCGCCCTCGATCACAATCGGGCCGGTATCGACCGCGCCTGAGTCCGGCATCACGATGTAGATCAGCCCGCCGAAGGCGCTGGCGATCTCGGTCGTTGTCGATTTGATTGAGGCGCTGGTCACGATTTGCGGCGCGCGGTCCCAGGAGTCGTGATGCCAGTTTTCATCGGTGTGGCAGCCGATCTGGACACGCAGGCCGCGCTTCGCGGATTCCGGCGTGACGGTCACGCGGATGATCTCGCCGGCGGGCGCGTAGAGCCCGGTGCCGCGCCAGCCGTTGGCGGTTGTGTCAAAGCTCATCTCGCGGCGGACGCGCGGTGCGTCCTTGGCGACCATGCCCGGGAAGCTCGCGCTGGCCGCGTGCGCCCGCACTTCGGATGCTTTCAGACCCTCCATGCGCGTCAGTTGCAACGCCAGGATCACGCGATCCAGCCCGCGGCTCCAATCCAGCGGCTTCGCCTTGCTCGGTGCGAGCTCACCCGCCCGCTCCACCAGCAGCCGCTCGAGCTTCGGCACCAGAAACCGATCATCGCGCGGAGCGCACTTGGCACCGAGCTCAACCGCGACCGTCGCCTGCTTCACGCGAGCGAGCTCTTTGCCCTTGAGCTTCGCGGGCTTCGCAGCTTTCTCCGCCGCGGGCTTCGGCTGGTCCTGTGAGAGCAGCACATCGAGGCCCGCCAGCGCGTTGAGCTCGTCGAGCGTTGCGTCGTTCGGCGCGCTGAAGCCGACGTCGCTGGTGCGATCGAGCGTGCCATCGGCCCATGCCAGGCCCGCGGCCCCCAGCAGCAGATTGCCGGGATGTTCGCTCAAGCGTTTGCCGTCGTTGAGTTGCAGCCAGCCCCAGCCGAGCCCAACCATGACGATGCCGCCGCCGCGGTTGAGGTGGTCGCGGAGCGCGCTGGTCGCGGCATCGGTGAGCGCACCCTGGCCGAGCGCGATGACATCGCAGCCCTTGATTGTTTCTGCGCTCAGGCGCGCGGGCTTGAGTTCGCGTGCTTCAAGCCCCTGCTCTTTGGCCCACGCGCCAAGACCGTCGAGGTTCAGGAGCCCGATGGTGAGTGGTGCGTTGTTGTCCGGGCGTTTGCCGGATGCCCAGACGATCGCGTTGCGCATCAGCACGCCGGTCTGGCCGACGCCGAGCGCCTCCCGCCCGAGGTAGCCGGTGTGGCCGAACGCGACCACGCGCCCGGCGTCAACCGCTGCCGCGGCGACCACTGGCGCCCGCACGCCACGGAACTCGCCGGCGACGATCGTTGTGGCGCGATCGCCAAAGACCGCCAGCGGGCCGGGCACGCCGGGTGAGGCGATGTCCGTCACGCCCGCGAGGAGCGCGGCCCGCACGGCGGCGGCGTCCCACTGCGCGCCGGGCGCTACCTTCGCCGGCGAACTCGCCACGCCGGGCGACGCGGCCGGTGCCACGACGGGCGCCCCAGCGCCGCGCTCCGCACGCACCAGCACCGAGCCCCCGCCAAGCACGCAGAGCGCGCATGCGCTCACGATCGACGCGGACATCGAGTTTCGAGAAGATCGGCGGTTGTTCGTCATCGGCATTGCTCGTTTCTGGGCCGGTCAGGCGGCCACGTTGGCCCGTTGCCCGCGTATCCTTCGGCGCTGCAACAGTCTCGCAGATCCGCACCTCCCTTACAAGGATCGCCCAATGTCCAGCCTCGCCTCGGCCACGAACACACACAACGGCAAGCTCCTCGACGTCCGCTCCACGCTCGCCGGACAGGCCGATGCGCTCCTGGGCTTTAACGCCCCGAAGATCTCGCGCGACAAGATCCACGTCCCCGGTCCGGACTTTATCGATCGCGTCTTCTCGCAGACTGATCGCAACGTCCCCACGCTCCGCAACTTCCAAGCGATCCTGAATCACGGGCGCCTCGCGGGCACCGGCTATGTCTCGATACTGCCGGTCGATCAGGGTATTGAGCATTCTGCCGGCGCGTCGTTTGCGCCGAATCCCGAGTACTTTGATCCTGAGAACATCGTGAAGCTCGCGATCGAGGGTGGCTGCAACGCCGTGGCGAGCACGATGGGCGTGCTGGCCAGCGTGAGCCGCAAGTACGCGCACAAGATCCCGTTCCTGGTGAAGTTCAACCACAACGAGATGCTGACTTACCCCAACGTCTTCAAGCAGTCGTACTTCGGCAGCATCCGCCAGTGTTACGAGATGGGCGCGCTGGCGGTGGGCGCGACGATCTACTTCGGCAATGACTCGTGCCGCGAGGAGATCGCGTACGTCTCAGACATGTTCGAAGAGGCCCACTCCTACGGCATGGTCACCGTCCTCTGGTGCTACCCCCGCAATAACGCCTTCAAGGTCAAGGGTGCCGACGGCAAGAGCACCGATTACCACTCCAGTGCCGACCTGACCGGTCAGGCCAACCACATGGGCGCGACGATCAAGGCCGACATCATCAAGCAGAAGCTGCCGACGAACAACGGCGGCTACGCCGCGATCAACTCCGGCGGCTCGGCGTACGGCAAGTGGGACAAGCGCGTGTACACGGATCTTGCGGGCTCTGACGAATCCGGCCACGGCGGGCACCCGATCGACCTCTGCCGCTACCAGATCCTCAACAACTACATGGGGCGCGTGCCGCTGATCAACTCCGGCGGCGAATCCAAGGGCGCCGGCGACCTGGCGGAGGCGGTGGGCACCGCGGTGATCAACAAGCGAGCCGGCGGCATGGGCCTGATCTCGGGGCGCAAGGCGTTCCAGAAGCCGCTGGCCGACGGCGTGAAGCTGCTGCACGCGGTGCAGGACGTGTATTTGGATAAGAGCGTGACGATCGCGTGAGTGTGGTCGGCAGGTGCCGATCGATGACCAAGGGGTGTGCGAGTGATGTCCAGCGGTGTGCTTCACACGGCGCGAGCGAGGGTCTGGCTGTGCGCTGCCGGCGTTTCGGTCGGCATGTTGATGTTGGGCCGCACCGCCCTCGCGCAGCTCTTGCCGCCGGATCCGAGTCCGATGGACGCGATCAGATGGGCTGATGAGGCCTTCGCGCCGCTTGAGCCGCATTTCGACCGAGCTCGGTGGTCACTGACGGACTTCCAGCGTCAGCGGCTGAGGGCGTTCATCCGGCACGAGATCCGGGGAATCAACCGAGCGATGCTCGCCAGAGCGGGAGATGAGGACACGCCGGAGCAGCGAGAGGCTCGGCGTGAAGAGGTTCGCGTTGCTCAGGCGGCACTCGAGAAAGTGCAAGCTGCCGACAGGCGGGCGTGGGAACAGCGTGGTCTTGAGCGTGAGCCGCGCGATTGGTCGTATCTGCCGCTCGCAGATGGCGCGACGACCTCGTACGACCTGCCCGCAGTTGAGAAGTATCTTGCCGAGATTGAGGCGACCGGCGCGTGGACGATGCTGGACGCGGTCTTCGCGCGAGGGAGCGTCGTCTCGCTCATCGACGAGCGTGGGCTGGAGAATGATCCTGAGCCCGAGGAAGCGTTTCGACGGGAACGGCCGCTGTTGACGTCGATGCGCTGCTTGAATCGCGCCGCGGTCGGATCGATGCGATTGGCAGTCAGCCGGGTTGGCCAGGCTGGATCGGCCGAGGTGGTGGAGCTTTGGGGCCGGCGAGTCATGGCGCTCACATGGCTCGCCGAGGCCGATCGCTCGTTGCTGGGCCAACTTGTGAGCGAGAGTATGCGACGGCAGTTCCTCGACGAGCTCACGTTTTTGTGGGGCGAGCGATTGCTGAGCCAGCGTGCGTGCGAGATCGCGATCGCATTCCTTGGCCAGCCCAGATCCATCCTGGGCGATGAAGCCGAAGTGGAGATGTATTCGCGGGCAAACGCGTTGGAGGCAGCCTCTGTCCGGGTTCGCTTCTCGATTCCGCAGAAGCGAAGGCAGATCCCGAACGTGTTTCGGCGAGATGGCGTGGTCACGCGAACGCTGCGCGAGCTGACGTCCGCGTATCTGCCCCCCGAGAACCGCGCGCTGGCAAACGGCGTCTATGCGCGTCTGCCAGACTGGCCCGAGCTTCGGCAAGACTTCGAACTGTCGCGACGCGAGACAGTGGGCGCGCTCGAGTTCGCGATTGCGAAAGGCCGCGCCCAGCGCACCCTCGCTGCGGGCGTCAAGATCCTGATGGCCATCGGTGTTCATCACGGAAAGACGGGCACGTGGCCGGGTGCACTTGACGACCTCGTGCCCGGCTCTCTCGACGCCCTGCCCGCGGACGAAGTTTCCGGGCGGGCGTGGCGATACCAACTGCTGGCAACGCCTGACGACACGGGCCGCCCATTTCTGCTGTACAGTGTCGGGCTTGATCGCGACGACAACGGTGGCAACGGATATGAATACGGCTGGCGGACGGCGTTGGAATCGGCGAGGCTCGGTGTTGGGTTCGACTATGTCGTCAACGAGCCGCGTAATGTGCAGGAGCCGTAGCACGCTCGCGCCAGCCCCATCAAACCACGAGAGTGCGACCAATGTTGGTGGCTGACTTGAGGCTCTAAACTAATTCGTGTCTCGCCCAATCGCCCCACGCCGAATCGAAGTCGTTGACGATCGCATCGCCGCGATCCTCAAGGCCAAGTCGCCGACCGAGCGCCTCGCGATGGCGTCCGCGGCCCACGCGTACGGCGTCAAGGCGACGACTCTGAGCATCCGCACGCGGCATCCCGACTGGGGCGACGCCCGCGTTCACGCGGAAGTCGTGCGGAGTTTGCTTTTCGCGGCGTCCACTCAGCACGAGTGGCAGGCCATTAAGTCGCGCCTCGGCATGGCGTAGATCCGCGCGCCCGATCGCCGCCGCCGCTCACTTCAGCTTGCCAACCGGCACAACCACCGCGCCGATCACGCGGCCGCTGGCGTCGTACGCGACCGTGATCACCGAGGCGCGCTCGCGCTTCACGTCCTTGGCGATGCGCAGCTCGGTCTTGGCCTTGCCGTCGGCAACGGTCCGCTCCGCGAACGCGCGCACGACGTGGTTGTGGGCCAGCGCGCGCCCGGCGTTCTCGCCCGAGCCAACCTTCGTCTCAAGGCCGTCTTCGACCAGCGCGATCAGCACGGTCACGCCGGTCGGCAGCGTGCGGGATTTGTCCTCGGGCGACACCATGGTCTCGACGTTGAGCGCGTCGCCAGCGTTGGTGTTCTCAACAGCGACCGTCACGCTCACGCGATCATTGGGCGACGCCTTCGCCCCGCCCGGCGAGCGCTTCGCGGCCGGCTTGCTCAACTGCTCGATCTGCGCTCGCACGCGCGACTCATCGGACCCAACCATCGCCGACTCGCCCTGCACGACCATCATCGGCGTGTACACAGACTCGCCGAGGTTCGAGGCGATGCGGCGCTGGCGAGCGCTCGCCTCGCTGGTTGAGAATCGGTCCTTCCACCCCAGGCGGTCCCAGTAGTCAACATGGAACGCCAGCACGATCACATCGGTCTCTTTCTCAGCAACAGCGGGTGTGCCCGGCGCTCCGGCGTTACCAGGCGCGGCACCTTTGGGCGCGTCGGGCGCGGCCGCGCTTGGGGTCTTTCCCTTCTCCGCCTTGTTCTTCGCGTTCAGTTCGTCCCGCTTGGCCTGCTCTGCGACTAGCCTCGACGCCAGCGCCTCCGCTGGCGGGCATGAGCTGCAGCCTTCGCTGGTGTACAGCTCCACCACCACCGGCAACGGGGT
>JAIEQQ010000682.1 GCA_019747615.1 Phycisphaerales bacterium | reverse complement strand
GCGGGCGTTACTGAGTGAGGGCTTGCCGGGCCCGCGGGCGGGTGGCACATGGGCGTCCGCCGGAGGGACGTTCGAGTGACGCGAGGCGACGATCGGTTTCTCGTGGCTTTGCGTGTCGGGCATTGGACATCGTACGCAGTTGAGTTGGGAGGACAACAAAATGGTCAAATGTTCACAGAGCCAAAATGCCAAATCGGACACTGCCACGTCGCACAGGGCCAGATGCCACATTCAAACCCGTGCGACACGGGGTCAAGGCCGTCGCGCGGAGCGACGCCGCTGATTACGCACCCGCCGAGGCGGTTTTCTTCGTGCCGAAGGCCCGCTCCAAGGCCATGTCGTGGGCTTCGTTGTATGCCGAGCCCAAGGCGGTCCAATCAAACTGCCAGCTCTGGGCCTCGACCTGGTTTCGCAGCGCGATGCGCCCGCGACGATCGAGCTTGCAGAAATCCAGCATGTGGCGTGCGAGCTGAGCCGCGGCGTCGTGGAAGCTCTTGCCGCGCCGGCGCACGACCCACATCCCCGGGCGCTCGTGGTGCTTGTTGAGCTGGGCGACATACGCGCCGAAGCCCGCCAGATCGCTGGTCATCGCTGGCACGCCCATCGCGATCGATTCCAGCGGCGTGTAGCCCCAAGGCTCGTACGCGCTGGGGAAGATGCCCAGGTGGCAGCCGCGGACGAAGTGGTCGTACTCCATGCCCCAGAGCGGGTTGGTGGGGCTGATGAAGTCCGGGTGGTAGACGATCTTGACCGGGTCATCGTGCCGGTTGAAGAGCCAGACGTTGCGGATCTGGTCCATCACCGGGTCTTCGCCCTCGATCATGTGGGTGGTGACCAGCGGCAGGCGGTCGACCTTCATGGCCTGCTGCGTGCGGCGGTATCGCAGGACCCAGTACTCGTCGATCTCCTTTTCCAGATCGACCTTGGCACCGGTGGCACCCTTGGTGAAGAGCTTCTGGCCCAGGTGCTGCATGATCTCGTCGCAGACAGATTGGAACTCGTTGAGCACGCCCCGCTGCTGGAGGGCATAGGGGTGTAGCGCGCGGGTGGGGCGTTTGGTGATGATGAAGAAGACGACGTTGACGGGTGAGCCGATGGCGCGCAGCTCGGCGTTGAGGCGGGCCATGGCTTCGAGGCAGACATCAAAGCCCTTGTTCCGCGGCTCGTATCGCCCGCTGGTGAAGAAGTAGAGCGTCTTGGAAAGGTCCATCGAGTAGCTGGGGAAGAAGTGCCCCATGACGAAGCGGTTGATCTGGTCTTTGTAGCGAGCGTGCAGCGTCTGAAACTCGTGACCGACGTTGTAGCGCTGGATATCCAGGCCGTTGGGCAGGATGACATCGGGCTTACGGCCGAGCAACCCGTCGCATTCCTCGCCGGTGATGCTGCTGACGGTGGTCATGACGTGACAGCCGTGCGTGCAGGCGCGTTCGATCGAGTGCTGGGCGTTGATGAGATAGCGGGTGGCCTCGTGGGCCTGATCGATGGTGCCCCAGCCGAGGCGGTCGTAGAAGTCTTCCTCGTTGCTGGCCATGTAGCGCCCGAGGATGGTGGCGTGGGTCTGGAAGATGAGGCCGACATTGGTGCGCTGGTGGCGGAGCATCGGGATGGCCAGGCCGCCCATCCACTCGTGCATGTGGGCCAGGACTTTGGTGCCGTCGTCACCGCCGTGGGCGCGATCGTCGCGGGCGAAGTCGCAGATCTTCTCGATGACCCGGCGCACCGCGTCGGCGAAGGTGATGACGCCGTCGATGAGGCCGTCGCCGGCGGGGGTGCTGATCTTGTGATCGTTCCAAAGGCGGAACTTGGCGACATCGAGGCGATCAGTCCCCTGCCAGTGTTCGATGAGCAGGCAGCGCGGCCGCCCGGAGATCATCCAGCGCCCGTGATGAACGACCAACCCCTGCTCACGCAGCGCCGTGACGGCGCGACCGAGGATGCCCGTGGGCGTGGTCTCCTCAAACTCCAGCGACGCCGTCTGCGCGTTCCAAGGCCCGATGACGCAGTAACGCTCGCCCCAGCGCTCGACCATGAACGGGGCTTTGCTTTTGAGGACTTGATAGATGCCGCCGACTTGGTTGCAGACTTCCCACGCGACTTCAAGGAGCATGGCGTGGTGCGGCGAGTGGTGTGGGTGGGCATCGATCTTGGGCATGGCGATGTCGGGGATGTTGGTGGGGGGTGGGGTGGGTGGGGTGGGGGGTGTCGCGGGCGTGCGGGTCGGGGTGGTGGTTGAGTTCGTGGTCGCCGCGGCGCGAGGGGCTGGCGGCGTTGGTGGTGACTTGGGGTTCAGGTCGAGGTCTTCGAGCTTGGTCGAGATCGTTGGCGGCGAGGCGGAAGGCCCGATCGTACCGCCGCCCGGCGCGCGGTCGTCGCGCCCAGGCTGCCCGGCTTCGGGCTTGAGTTCGGGCATGAGGGAGGGCGAGGCCGGGGTCGCGGGCGGGGCGGCGCCCGCAATTGGCGGCGATTCGGTGGTTACCGCCGTGGCCGGCGCGGGGGGATGTTTGGCAACCGGTGGTGGGGTGCGCCTGGCCATGATGCGTCAAGACTACCAGAGATCCGGACCGATGGCGGAACAGTTCGTGGCTTTGGCTGGCGAATGCTCGATGTGGGGGCGGATCGTGCGGTCAACAAGCCGCGGCGTGTCGTCGCGTTTCTCAAGATATTCGGGACTTGCCAAGGCTTACCGGTCCCGGTTGCGTGAATGGGCATGGAACCGCACCCATCGCCACCCGCGCCCCCGATGCGCCCATCCCACAAGGCCGACACCATGACCACGCGTTGCCGTACCGCCCAGTGTCTGATGTCGCGTGTGATCGTGTGCGCGATCGCGATCCCGGCCCTCCCCGCCCTCGCTGGCCCGCTGACCCCGCCCGCCGGGGCGGTCGCGCCGACGCACAAGACGCTGACGGAGATCGAGCCGCGGGTTGCGATCAGCGCCACAAACACGCCGGGCGACGCGAGCAACGAGTTCCGGATCACTCAGCCGGGCTCGTACTACCTGACCGGCAACCTCGTCACCGGCGGCAGCCGAAACGGCATCCAGATCGCGGCGGACAATGTCACGATCGATCTCAACGGCTTCATCCTCAGCCAAGACCCCGCCGGGACGGGCTTCCCGGCCGGGGTTCGTGCGACGACTGCTGTCCGGAACTTCGTGCTCCGCAATGGCACCGTCCGCGGATATCGCGGCTACGGCGCGTTCGGCGCGTTCGAGAACTCCACGTTTCACGACATGGCGTTCATGGACTCCCTCGGCGGTCAACTCGAGATCGGCAGCTCCGACGGCGTGATCGTCCGGAACGTTCGCACGCGGGCCACCACAGGTGAGACCGGCATCCAGGTCGGCCCCGGCTCGCTCGTTGAGTCGTCCACGACCGAGGGCGGCACCATCGGCATCACCGTTGGCGCCGGCAGCGTTGTGCGATCGTGCGTCGTCGTTTCGCCCACTGCGACCGGGATCTCTGCGACGGCTTCGCTGGTGATCGATTGCACCGTCTCCGGTGGCACCAGCACCTCGTCGTTGTCAAACGCCGGGATCGCGATCTCGCCCGGCGGGCGCGTCGAGCGGTGCCTCATCCGGGGCACAGCCGCGCCGGGAGTTCTTGCCAGCGGGCGGGGCGAGGTCGTTGACACCACGTTCCTGTCATGCGCCCGGGGCGTCGTGACAAGCGCCACCGGCGGCGGCCGCGCCACGGTGCGAGGCTGCACGTTCGTGCAGTGCTCCGTCGTCGCGGTCACGCTCACCGGCCCGGGGAGCCTCGTCGTCGGCAACCGCTTCTCCGGAAACGCCGTCAACATCGACACCAGCGGCTCCAGCGGCGTCGGGGCCAACGGCGGGAACGCCGTGGGTGAGATCATCGATGTATCCGGCGGCGCGACGGTTGGCGCGACAGCGAGCACCTCGGCGAACATCGTGTACTGAGCGCCTCGTGGCGTCTCACTGCCCGAGTAAACGCCGCCGCTCGCCGATTGCGATCGCACCGCGCACGGTCGACCAAATCAAAGCCCCGCGATCCGATCGCGGGGCTTCGAGAGCCTTCAGAAACTGCGGGTGCCCAATGACCGGGGCGAGCGAAGCTCCGTCGCGATGGTCAACGTTCGAGCCACCGGCTCCGCGTAGACGGCAACCTCACGCACGCCGACGACGGCTCGCGAGGAGCCCGCCCATCGCCATCAATCCAGCCGCGCCCGGCGTCGGCACCGCCATGCGGAACAGCAGCGTCTCGCCATACCCAGAGCCGCCGATGAGCGGGTCGTTATCGCCCGGGACCATCGTCCACATCCAGCGCGGCACCGAGCCGATGCCCGGGACGGTGCCCCATGGCGCGATGCCGTTGGCCCCGCCGATGTGCGGCGTCTCCCAGAGGTTGTTGGTCGTCGCAGTGCTGATCCAGCCCACGACCGTCGAGGTTGTCGGGGCCGCGGCGCCGCCGCCGAGGTCCTGATTCGAGCGATACACCTGCCAGCGCGAATCGCCGGAGTTGGCGGTGTCGCCGTTGCTGAGTGAGATCGAGGCCAGAAGGCCCTGGGCCACCGAGTTGTCGCTCCAAGCGGCAATGTAAATGAACTGGCCGCTGGTGAACGTGTGCAGCTCGGGCTGCGACCAGTTGTACTGGCCGGGCGCGCCGCCGCCGTTGAGTTCATTGCGGCCGATGTAGCTCACGCTCGACGGATCGCCGGTATACAGCGCGTAGTGGTTGTCGGCAGTGACCAGCGCGGTCGCGACGATGTCGGCATTCGCGGCGCCCGCGGCGGTCAACAGGGTCAGTGCGGCGAGGGTTCCAATGCTGCTGCGGTTCATGCTCTCTCCTGGTCTGAGTTGGATGGGCCTCCGGGCGGTTTACGGCCAGCCGGAGGCGGAATGGGTGACAGGCTTCTGGCATCACTGCCAGCGTCACCAACAACATGCCGTGCGATCGCCGGTGTGCCCATCGCGTCGTGCTGATGACGGGGCCGCCGATCGACGCCAGCGCGATACGAGTCGCACAGCTTTCGCACATTCTCGTCTGGGCCGTCCGATATGCGGGCATCGCGACCACTACGCTCCGGCGTGACGCAACCCGCAACACGCCCGAAGTCTCTCCGCCGACGCGACATGCGCCGCTCAGCGATCGATGGCAGCTACTTCAGCGTCATGGTCGGTCTCGGCGAGTTCTACATCCCCGCGTTCGTGCTCGCCGTTGGGCTAAGCGAAGTCTTCTCTGGCTTTGTCGCGACGCTGCCGCAGATGGTCGGCGGCGTGGTGCAACTGATCGCCGTCCCCGGCGCAAGATGGGCCAGCAGCGCCAAGCGCTGGTCGCTGATCTGCGTGGCGATTCAGGCGTCGTCGTTCTTCCCACTCTTCATCGGCGCACTGGTCGGCGCGATCCCCGCGTGGGCGGTCTTCCTGAGCGCGACGCTCTACTGGGCCTCGGGCATGGCGGCCGGGGCCACGTGGGCGACATGGATCAGCTCGATCGTCCCCGGGCGCCTCGGCGGTCGCGTGCGTTCTCGGTACTTTGGCATCCGTCAGCGGGCCCTCCAGGTCGGGCAGCTCATCGGATTCGTCATCGGCGGTTTACTGCTCTATGGCGTGGTCCAGCTCGCGCCGGCGGACGCCGCCCATGACGCCACGCTGCTGGTCTTTGCCGCGATGTTTGCCGGTGCGGGCATCTGCCGCGGCATCTCATTCGCGTATCTCGTCTCGATTCACGAGCCGCAGCGGTCCGGGCGTGAGGACCGGCGCGTCGGGCCGATCGAGCTGCTGCGCCGCATGGTCAGCAAGGGCCACGGGCGCGACGCGAAGCTGCTGGGCTACATGTTCCTGGTGACCGCCGCAGTGAACGTGTCCGGACCATTCATCAACCCGTACATCCTCAAGCAGCTTGAGCTGAACTATCTGGTCTACGCGGGCCTCGTGGGCACGGTGATCCTGGGCAAGATGCTCGCGCTGCCGGTATGGGGCGCGCTGGGCCAGCGCGTCGGGGCTCGCCGGCTGCTCTGGATCGGCGCGATTGCAACCATCCCGCCCGTCGCCGTCTTCGCGATCACGACGGACCTGCGCGTCCTCTTCGCGGCGCAGTTCATCGCCGGCGCCGCGTGGGGTGCGTACGAACTGGGCACCTGGCTTCTCCAGCTTGAACACCTGCACGAACGCGAGCGCACGAGCCTGATGGCGACGTACTTCCTGGGCAACACGCTGGCGATGGGCCTGGGCACCCTGGCCGGCGGCTGGCTGCTCAGCTCGCTGGGCACCGACGCGGGCGCGTACGTCACGCTCTTCTGGGTCAGTGTTGCCCTTCGGACGATGACGCTCGGTGCGGTGCCGATGGTCGCCGGAAAAGTGGCGATGCCACGCCTCTCGCACGCCGCGGCGTTGGCACGCCGGGCCACTACACTCTTCCAGACGCTGGGCCCGGATATCACCCGCCCGCGCTGATCACGCACGCATCAAGGAGCACGCCATGCCATCGTTTGATATTGCCTGCAAGGTCGATTGGGCCGAGCTCGACAACGCCCTGAACAACACCAAGAAGATGATCGCCACGCGCTTTGACTTCCGCGGCGTTCAAGCCGAGATCGAGCTGGACAAGAAGGAGAAGCAGCTCAAGTTCATGACCGTTGACGAGACCAAGCACGCCGCGATGCGTGAGATGTTCCTCCAGAGCGTCATGCGTCGCGGCATGAACCCCAAGACCTTCGAGTTCAAAGACGCCGAGAGCGGCGCCGCCGGCGCGCTCAAGCGATTCGTCAAGATCAAGGAAGGCATCGAGCAGCCGATCGCCAAGGACATCGTCGCGCGGATCAAAGAGACCAAGATGAAGGTCACCGCGTCGATCCAGGGCGAGGAAGTCCGCGTCACCGCCAAGCAGATCGACGACCTTCAGGCGGTGATGAAGCTGCTGGATGGCGCGGGCCTCAGCGTGCCGCTGCAGTACGTGAACATGAAGCGGGATTGATCGGTGAGGTCTGGCACTCGGTGCCAGACACGGATCCGCTTCGGATCCGTTCATCGTTCTCAACTCGCCACGATCCCGAAGAACCGCGCCGTGTTCTCGTTCAACTGCCGGTGCAGCTCATCGAAGCTCACGCCGCGGACGGTGGCCAATGCCTCGGCGGTCAGCCGCACCATCGCGGGCGTACACGGTCGCTTGGTGCGCAGCGGTTCTGGCGAGAGGAACGGCGCGTCGGTCTCGACCATGATTCGATCGGCGGGCGCAAGCTTCGCCGCCTCGCGGACGTTCTCCGCGTTCTTGTACGTGATTACGCCCGTAAAGCTCACCATCGCGCCAAAGTCCAGCAGTAGACGCATGTCTTGGACCGACCCGGTGAAGCAGTGGAATACGAAGCGACCCGGCGCGATGCCGCTGGCTTGCAGCAGCGGCACGAGCTCGGCAAACGCCTCGCGGCAGTGAACCACGATCGGCTTTCCGGCACCGCCGGCCATTGATGGGGCGCCACCAGTGCCGATGCCGCAATCAACGTCGCGGATCACGCCGAGTTGCTCATGAAGCACCGCAAGCTGTAAGTCCTTCGCCGGCTTGGAATAGTGATTGTCCAGTCCCAGCTCGCCCCAGCCCACACACTTCGGGTCCGCGATGCACGCTCTGATGATCCCCCAGTCGTGCGGCCCCTTGTCGCTGTACAGCGGATGAACGCCGGCGGTACACCACACGCGGTCGTGGGCTCGCGCGATCTGTAGCGCCGCCAGCGCGTCGTCGGCGGTCGTCGAGATCGTGATACACCCGTTCACACCCGCCGCGCGGGCCTCGCTCAGCGTTCGCGCAACGTCGGCTCGAAACTCCGGGAACGTCAGATGGCAATGCGTGTCAATCACGGCGAAGGGTAGAACGGGTGGGGAAACATGAACGCGAACATGAACATGAAAAGGACCTGCGCACCGGCACGCCTCGCCCCGTTGCGATCACCAGCCGCGATGCACGTCCACGCCCAAGACAACCGTCCGCAGATTCCGTTTCATGTTCGCGTTCATGTTCATGTTCGCCTTTCACTCCCCCGTGCCCACCACAAACGATGCGCGCCCCTTGTGATCCGACGGCAGACTTGTCGCAGAGCGTGCCACCTCCCTCTGAAAGCTCACCGTCACCACGCGCCGCCCCGGCCGGATCACGTCAAGCGCTTGCACCAGCCCGCCCCGAAAGTCGCTATGAAACTGCCCGACCACCAGCACCGTCGGGCGGTGGCCTTGGTTGATCGCGTCGTTGACGCTCGACGCCATCGTCCAGTCCCAGACGCTCTGCGCACGAAAGAGCCCGTCGATGTTCGAGCGCTTCTCCTCGCTCACCGCATCGCTGCCAGCACCCATCAGTTTCTCAAACTCCTCGCGATACCGGCCCGTCGGCAGCTCCCGCGGCTCAACGAACAGCCGACGCTGCTCATCAGTAAGCTCCCGCAGCGCCTCGAAGCCCTTGGTTCTGGCGAGGCGCACATATGAGCGGGGCGAGTTGGCCGCGATGACCGGGCGGCCCGCGTCCTTGGCCGCGAGCACCATGTCGCGATGGCCGGCGCTCCAGTTGCCGCCAGTGGGTCCATCACTCGAACGCCCGGCGCGTCGGATGAAGGTTGCCTCATCGCTCAGCCCCGCGAGGAAATCATCCAGCCGTGATTGATCATCGCGCTCGATGAACTCAAGCGCGAGCGCCCCGCGAAACGCGCTGCTGCTACCGCCCGCGCCGTTGCCGCCCGCGCCTCTCGCGATCAGATCGCGCCACAGCGCCGCCGCCGCGGAGAGCCCGAGCTCATGCCCGTGCTGTTCGCTCAGGATCACCGCCTCCGCCGCCGCGCTCGCGTTGACCAATGCCTGCCACGTGACCGGCTCTCCAAGCTCATTAAAGATCGCCACGCGCCGCGCGTCTTGCACAGAGAGAAGGGCCGGCGGTGCGCCGTCGTCGCTGGCGGCGCGCCCGGGTGTGCCGCACCCGCCCAAGGCGAGAGCCGCCGCGATGAGGCCTCCGCAAGCGATCGTGTTCATTGATTTCATGCTCCGAGCGTACTCAGAGCCGATGAATGTTGCGAGCGGTCGTGCTCCGTCGTGCGGGCGGTTGCCTATCGATGTCACGCCTGCGGGCGTGGTGCATCGAAGGCCCGACGCGATCGTGTGGGCCATTTCTGGCCGCGGGCCGCATACGCTCTGACCTGTTCGCAAACGCACCGCCACTCACCCGGAGCCCCGCCATGGACCTGTACATCGATACCGCGAATCTCGACGAAATCAAAGAAGCCGCGGCGCTCGGCATCCTTGACGGCGTGACCACGAACCCGTCGCTGATCGCCAAGGAAAAGGGCGTCACGTACCACGCCCGCCTCAAAGAGATCTGCGAGGTCGTCAGCGGCCCGGTCTCCGGCGAGGTCATCTCCACCGACTACGCCGGCATGATGAAGGAAGCGGCCGAGCTGATCAAGATCGCGCCCAACATCGTCGTCAAACTCCCCACGACGATCGACGGCCTCAAGGCCTGCAAGGCCCTCAGCGATCAGGGCACCAAGACCAACATGACGCTCGTCTTCCAGCCGCTGCAGGCCCTCATGGTCGCCAAGGCCGGGGCGTTCCTGGTCTCGCCGTTCATCGGCCGTCTCGACGACGTCGCCGAAGACGGCATGGACCTCATCCACCGCATGCGCCAGATCTACGACAACTACGGCTTCCGCACGAAGATCCTCGCCGCCAGCATCCGCCACAACAAGCACCTCGTCGATTGTGCGCTGGCGGGCTCCGACGTCGCGACCATGCCGCTGAGCGTCATCAAAACCGCCCTCAACCACCCGCTCACCGACAGCGGCCTGAAGAAGTTCGTCGAGGACTACAAGAAGGCCTTCCCGGGCTGAATCTCGCGCCACCGACTGACTCGTGCCACCGACCTGTCCTGAGATCGGTGCATGGCGTCGTGTTCTTCCTACTTCGGTCCAAGGGAGCCCGGAGCGCAAGCTCCGGCTTCAACCATGGACATCGAGATACTCCAAGACATCGGAGGACGCAGGGGACGCAGAGATTGCGGAGAAACGCAGAGAAGACAGGGGGAATGCACTCGGAGCAAACGGGGGGAAGGGGATGCGGCCTTGTGCCCCGTCAATAATCACAGGTGCGCCCCACCCTCTTGCAGCGATTCTTCGCCAGCGATTGGTTCCTCCGAGTCTGGACCGGACTTGGCGCACTGACCGCCCTCGTCGTCGCGATCGGATTTTGGCAACCAGACTTCAACTCTTTGACGGACTCGTGGCAGATTCTGCTTGCTTTGGTGATTCTTCCGTGTTCCCTGCTCGCGGGATATGCTCTCTCGCTCTTCCCGGGTTGCTTCGTCTTAGGTCCACTGTGCGGCGTGCGGGTATCCGTCAATGGCGGACCCTTTGAGGTTGGGGACCGCGTGCTGATCCTGGCTGGTCCACACCGCGACCGCGTGTGCCGTGTCTATTCCATGTGGCAAGGTGAGCAAGTGCGGGTAGAACTGGGCGAGAAGGAGAAGTTCGACTTCTCGGATGTCTTTCCTCAATGGGCTCTTCTCAGACCGGGTGAGCCGAACTTCCTAGGCAGGCGGCAAGCCTCCGGCTTCCAGTGGTCAGTGATCAGTTGTCAGCAGACAGAAAACAAATCAGGCCCCGGGCACGCCCGGGGCCGTTTTCGTTTGTTTCATGTTGGGCATTCACCCGCTCGGACCTCAAACCTCGGGCATTTCCCTTCCCCCTCCGTGTACCTCCGCGCCCCTCCGTCCTCTCC
>JAIEQQ010000078.1 GCA_019747615.1 Phycisphaerales bacterium | reverse complement strand
CGCCGCCAACCCCGCCGCCAACGTCGCTTCAAACGAGCCGCGCATCCTCGCCATCGGCGTGAACGCCGGCGCGTTCCTGCCCACCGCGCCGGTCGCCGTCAGCCCCAGCTCCGCGCGCCTCGGCGAGCGCACGCTCCCGGGCCGCTCGCTCCTGCTCATCACCTACCCCGCCAACCCATCCAACACCACCCGCGCCGCCATCACCGCCAGCGACGCAAACCTCCTCCGCGCCGCCGCCCTCCTGCCCATCTACACCAGCGGCGTCGGCTTCCCCGACTTCACGCTCCTGGCCCCCGACTTCCTCGCCAACTCCTTCCCCGCCATCCGCGCCGCCGGCTTCTTCAGCGACAACTGGACGATCTCCACCACCGACACCGTCATCCGCGAGTCCCAAGCGCCGCCGCCATCGCCATCGCAGCCGTGACGCGTTGCGTGCCCTGTCCGCGATCGGCTGCTCTCAGCCGGGCGACGGATTCACACCGGCGCGAGCGTGACAACCACGCTCCCGACCTTGCGGCCGGTGTCCACGCGCCGGTGGGCGCTCACGATCTCGGTGAACGGGTACGTGCTGTCGATCACGGGCTTGAGATGGCCCGCCTCGGCCAGGGCCATCAGATGCGCGAGGTCCGCCTTCTTCTCAATGACGATCGCCCCGCGGACGCGCCGGCTCCCGACGAATCGGGTCCACGCCATCTGCCAGAACTCGGTGAGCCCCATGAGCACCGCGATGAACTGCCCGCCGCGCCGCAGCACTCCCTTGCACCGCGCAAACGACGTCGCCCCCACGGTGTCGATGACGACGTCGAAGACCGCCGGGCCAAGGGTGTAGTCCTGCGTGTTCCGGTCGATCATCGCCGACGCCCCCAGCGCTCGCACGCGATCGATGTTCGCCGCGCTGCACATCCCGGTGACCTCCGCGCCCATGTGCGTGGCCAACTGCACCGCCGCCACGCCGATGGCGCCAGAAGCACCGATCACCAGCACGCGCTGGCCGGGCTGAAGCTCGGCCAGCACACGCAGGCAGTGCAGCGCGACCAGGCCGCCGAACGGGATTGCCACCGCCTCGTGGAACGTCAGATTCGCCGGCACCTTCACGATGGCCGCGTCTTCTCGCACGCACACGAGTTCGGCATGGGCGCCAAACTTCGCGCCCACGGCCGCCACCACGCGATCACCGGGCTTCAACGTCGTCACGCCCGCGCCCACCGCCTCGACAACTCCCGCGCACTCCGTGCCCAGCACCCGCTTGCGCGGCCCGAAGACCCCGAGTACCAAGGGAGCGATCAGCGTGAACACCGGCGCGGGCATCACCTTGGCACGCACCCGCCAATCGGCCGTCGTCACCGTCGTGGCATGAACGCGGATCAGCACCTCGTCGCCACGCGGCGTCGGCTCGGGCACGTCCTGAATCCGCACCACCTCCGGCGGCCCAAACATCGTGTACATCGCGGCTTTCACCGCCGAGCGTAGCGTCGCGTCAAGAACGCACGCGCATCGCGCGTGGCGGGCCGCGGTGGTAAACGCCACGAAAACGGCCGCGCCCCGGTGCCTGCGTGCTCACGCCGCCCGCGCCAGCGCCGCGGACATGACGAAGTTCCCATCGGCGTCGAACTTGACGACCAGCACATCGCTGGCCTCGCAAACGGTCGTTCCACGGGCGGCTCGCACAACGTACTCGGCACCCTTGCCCCTCGCGGCGAGGTGCTCGGCGGGGACCGTCGCGTCGGTGAACGACGGCCGCCGCGACGCGCTCGTGGAGCCGTCGGCGGTTCCGATCCGCACGAACTGGCGCTGGCCGGGGAGCTTTCTTGAAACGGCGAACGTCACGCCCGCGCTGGCGGCCGAGCTGGTGCTGCGCCACGAGATCGTCACGCTCCCGTCCTGATTCAGCACGGCGGAGAAATCGGTGGGCTTGCCCGGCATCCTGGCCGCCGGGCCCTTGGCACCCTGCGACAGGTCAGCGGGGGCGACGGGGGCGGCGGCGCTGGGCAGCTCGCCCGGCTCCGGAAAGTTCACCCGGGCCTCGGCGCCCCACAGCTCGCGGGCGGCCTCGTCGTAGGCGAGCGCCGCGTCCCGCTCGTCGTCGAACGTGCCGAGCTTCTTGGGCTTGTCGTCCACGCGGATCTGCGACTGCCACGCGCCCTCGCGTTCGTTCCAGCAGACGCCCTTGAAGCGCGAGGTGGTCGGCCGTCCGGCCCGCCGCAGGATTTTGTAGCCGCGGCGGGTGCTCTTGTCCGGGCCGCGGAGCACGAGGTTGATCCGGCGGCAGTCCAGCGGGTTGCCGTTGGCGTAGATGATCCGTGTCATCGGCCCCTGGTCTTGCACGCCCAGGATGAGGCGCTTGAGCCGCGGAGCCGGGGCGTCGCGCCGGCCAGCCTCGATCACCGCGCCACGGTTGAGCCCGAGCCCCGAGTGGGTGACGAAGTTCCACTTCTTGCCCTGGACGAGTCCCAGATCCGCTTCGTCGATCAGCGCCTCGACGTATCCCGCGAGCGTGCGCAGCGGCACCCGCCACACCCCGGCCCGGGCCGGGTGCGGGTCGGGGTAGGGCTGGCCGACCTTGTCCAGCTCATCGCGCAGGCGGGCGATGTCGCTCGCGGCGTAGAGAATGGGCGTGCCCGTGGTCGCCTTCTGGCGGTAGCGGGGGATGGACACATGGCCCGCCAACTCCCAGATGCCGAAGGTGTGACCGCTGACCTCCAGCACCGCGGCGGCTTCTTCGCGGCTCAGCATGGCCACGCCCGGCGGCGGCGAGGGCAGCCCGCGCGGCACGCGGTAGCGGTTCTTCTCGCGGACGGGCTGGCCGTCCGGACCCAGGAACGTCGGCGCGGGGATGTGGCCATCGGGAAAGTTGAGCGCCGCCGAGCCGCCAAAGAGCTCGCCGGCGGCGGCGTCATAGGCCGCCGCGGCCTGAGCCTCATCGCGGAAGCGGCCCAGTTGGCGGTACGCGCCGCGCGGGCCGATCTGGGCCTTCCAGAGGCGTCTCTTGGCGTCCCACAGGACGCCCTTGTACTTCGACGACGTCACGCGGCCCGCCCGAACCGTCATCTTGGATATGCCCCGGTTCACCTCCGAGCGGCTCTGGATCACCAGGTTCTCCCGCCGGCAGTCCAGCGGGTCGCCGTTGACAAAGCAGACGAGCCGCTCCTTGCAGTCCGCGCCGTCCAGCCCCAGGATGATGCGCTTCAGGGGCGTGGCGCGCTCCCGCATCGATGAGAGGATCACCTCGATCTCTCCGCTTCCGCTCCGCCGAGACACGTTCCAGTGCTTGCCCTGGACCTTCGGCAGGTCCTGGGCGTCGATGAGGGCCTCGCGGCGTTCCTTGTGGCTGCGGATCGGCACGCGGTAGACCCCCGGACGTTCCGGGTCCGGGTACGGCTCTTGCAGTTTCCTGAACTCCTCGCACAGACGCTCCACATCGGCCCGGAGATAGAAGATCGGACGCGCCGCGCCGAGAGCGACCCGGTACCGCGGGATCGTCACTCGCCCGTCACGCTCCCACACGCCAAACGCCGTGAGCGAGACGCCCATCAGCGCCGCGGCCTGGAGCCGATCCACCACCGCCGCGTCCGCTGGCGGCGGGCCGAGGGCTTCGGCCGAGCGATACGCCCGCTTGGGCGAGTCCTGCGTGTTCAATGGGCTCGTGCTCATGGCTGGCAATCTCCGGTGCATCGGGACAGTGCTGATCGCGTGCGCACGCGGCGCGGTGGCGGGCAATCACGCCGCGACCGTCGCCGTCGCCACCTCGCTCCACGGCCCCTTGTCGCCGCGCGTGCTGATCCAGCGCAGGGCGTAGTAGGCGGTCTTGCCCTTGTCCTCGGAGGCGAAGGTGTGTTGCAGCGTGCCGCGTGCGTTCTGGGCGATGAAGCGGTAGCCGCTCTGGCCGTGCCGCGGCTCGGTGTTCAACGGCGGCGGGGGGGCGTCGGGGCTTGCCAGCGCCAGCCAGACCTCGGCGCCTTGCACGCCCTTGGGTTTGCCCCGCCGCGTGGGCGTGGATTCGTCGCTGAAGCGCAGCGTGTGGCTGAGGCGCTGGGCGCTGTCCACGCGGGCCAGCGGCGCGCTGGTCGGCGTGGTGGCCGCGGCCCGCGAGCGTGGCCGCACGCGGATGCCGATCTCGGCGCGCTCGGCGTCGGTGGTGGCCGGGAAGCTCTGAATGAACGCCGCGATGCGGCGGGCCTCAGATTCCAGCGACGGCGCGACCATCGCCGGCGCGCTGGCGGCCGAGGGTGGCCCAAAGCGGGCCTGCCGCTTGGCCGCCGCGGCGGCCTCGGCGCGGGCCTGGGCCGCGACGTGCGCCGCGTAGTCGGTGTTCCAGGTGCTCAGGGCCTCGTTCAGCGGCTTGAGGTCCGTCTCCTCCAGCCCCTGCACCGCCCACCACTTCTTCACCGCCGCGGCGTAGTGATTGGCCCAGGTGGAAAAGTCCGCGTCCGGTCGTGGGATGAAGTCGTGGGCCATGGGGGTGTCCAAGTTGCCAAATGGCAAGTTGCCAAATGGCCAAATGAAGAACAGGCAAAGGATCGGGGAGTCCACAGAGCCACGGAGCACCACCGAAGCCGCCCCACGCACCGCGCGTGGGCACCTGCTGACCATCGGCCGAATCCCGCACCAACTTCGCGGCCCCCCGCTAGATTTCTGCGGCCCCCCGCACAATCATCGCGGCCACCCGCAAACCCGACGCGGAACCCCCCAGCCCCCACGCAACCAACCCCGGCCCGCCCGCGGCCAACCACCACGCCCGTGCGGCGTCCCCCCACACACACGCGGCCACCCCCACCCGCGCCGCGGACTCCCCCCGCCGCACTGCGGCCCTCCCCACGGGTGACGCTGGGTGATGAACCGCGGCGAAATGGGGCCGTGGTCGGAGATCACGACGGCGACGGTGGCGGCATGCCATCGCGGACGCTAGCTTTGCGTCATGGGAACGGGCCGCAGAGTTGTCCGCGTGTTCAAGTGGTTCGCGCCGATCGTAGCGGTGCTGCTGGCGGTCGCGTGGTACTTCAGTAACGAGCACGTCTTTGTTCTCAGTGGCCCCCTTGGCACGCAGGCGGCAATGACCGGCGGCCAGCTGATGCTCTCGATCGACACGCCCCCTGTGCCTGCCGCCGAGCGGCCAAAGACAGGAATACACGACTACTTCAACAACTATCGCTGGTGGATGAACGGCGGTTGGAGAAGCGCGAACAAGTGGATCGCCATGCCGATGTGGCTCGTGATCGCCGCGATCGCGGGCCTCGGCGGCTTCGCGTGGCGGGCCGAGCGCCGAGCGCGGCGTGCGCACATGCGCGGCGCGTGCCCCTCGTGCGGATACGACCGCACCGGACTCAAGCCCGGCGCGCCGTGCCCGGAGTGCGCAGCGCCCGCGGGCAGTCGCTGACCGAGCCGGCCCGCGCTGGCCAACCCCGCCGCGCGGCAAAGACCGAAACCAAACGCCCGCGTCTTCGCTCTAGCGCGGCGCAGGGATGTGGCCACTGGTGGAGCAAGGCCGCTTTGGGCCTTGCGGAACCAGTGGAAGGTTGAAGCCCGCGCTTCGCGGGCGCAACCCGTAGAAAACGTCTCCCCCGCGCGGGACTGCCCCGGAGCGGCAGAGGGGCCGTGCATCCGTGCCCATCGCGATGCGGTATCGACGTCAGCTCGGCTCGCCTACCCGCCGCAGCCGGCGTCCTGCATGCTCGCGCGAAGCTTCTGCACGCGGTGGTGCGCATCGCCCAGGTGATTGAGGAGGATCGGGAGCGCGGCCTGAAAGCTCTCGCAGGCCTTGGACGTGTTGCCCGCCGCGAGTTCCAGTTCGCCCATGTTCTGGTGGTTGTAGCCCCACGTCACGTTTGTGGGCTCGAAGTGCCCCGTGTCGATGGCAAAGACCCGCTGCATCGTCGCGCGGGCGGCGTCAAAGTCGCCCTGGTCTCGCTGCACCTTGGCGAGGCCTGAGAGAGAGAAACTCAGGATCGGGCTGGCTGGTCCGTGGTGCAAGGTGTCGATCCGCACCGCCTTGTCGGCGTACCTGCGGGCGTCGGGAAGCTGCTTGAGTTCCCGCAGAATCCCCGCGAGGTTGTTGTAGCTGGTCGCGAGGGTCGGGTGGTCCGGGGCGAAGTGCTTCTGATCGATGGCGATGGCCCGCTCCATGCTCGCGCGCGCCCCCGGCAGGTCGCCCTGGTCCTGCTGGATTATCGCGAGGTTGGAGTACCTGGTCGCGAAGGTCGGGTGGTCCGGGGCGAAGTGCTTCTGTTCGATGGCGATGGCCCGTTCGATGCTCGCCCGCGCCCCCGGCAGGTCGCCCTGGTCTTTCTGGATCAGCGCGAGGTTGGTGAGAAGTGACGCAAAGTCGGAATCCCCGAGCGCCGCCTGCGCCGCCGCCGGGTTCTTCAGCAGGCTCTCCAGCACCGCCCGCGCCTCCGCCAGCCGGCCCAGGAGCCGCAGCGGAATCGGCAGCCACCACGCCACGGTTTCGGCCTCCTTGAGCCGACCGGCCTGCGCCAAGGCGACGGCGACGCTGATCAGTGGAGACAGTTCCCACCGCAACGCGGCGTTGGTCACGACATGCGGGTTGTCGATCGCGGCGGGCTTGCCCGGCTCGTCCACGCCCAGCACATCCGCCCGCCGCGCGGCGGCGCAGGCGGCGAGGGACAGCAACAGCGCCCCCCTGTCTGCGGCGGCCCCGTGGGGGGGCTCGTTCAGCCGGGCGTGCCACAGTCGGTGCAGGGACAACAGTTTTCCGCCCTCGCCGCCGGGGAGCAGGATGTCCAGCGCATCGAGATGCTCCAAGACCGCGCGGGCCGGGCTGGCCTTGCTGAACGGCTTCTTGGTCAGCGTGAGGTGCAGCGGGTCGGCGGCTTCGCCCGACGCCGGTCCGGGGCGGGCGGCGTCGCCCTCCAGCAACGTCTCCAGCCAGATCGCCGGGGCCATGTCGGCGGGCAGCAGCGCGGCGTAGTCCACGGCGCGCCGCTCGGGCGCGGGCAGGCTGTTGATCGCGTCATCGATCACGCGCAGCGTGCGGCGGTGGTCGGCCAGGGCCTTGCCCTCCAGCCCCAACTGCGCGGCGACCTCGGGGAGTACATCCGGCAGTTCGATGTCGGGCATGTTCTTGAGGCCGACCATGCCCTTGCCGTCGCCCAGCCAGTGCTCCTCCCATGAGATGTCGGGGTTCAGCTTCATGAACGCGGCGACCGCGGCCACCGCGACCGCGAGCCCGCCCACCCACGCGGTGATCGCGTCGGCGACGTGCGCGGGGGGCAGTGCCGGGGCGTGGCCCGCGCCCGTCTTCCGCGTCTCGCAGAACAAGCGGTAAACCTCGCGGGCTTCATCTGGCTCCAGCCTGCCGATGGCGATGTCGTGCTTCTCGGCGACTCTGTCGTCCCGCGTGGTGATGAGCACGCGGCAGTTTCCGCGCGGCACGAGCCCTGTGTCGAGCATCGCGGTCCACGCGCCCTTGGTCGCCACGTTGTCGAGGATGAGCAGAGACGGCTCGCCATCTTTGAGCGTGGCCGAGACCAGCGCGGCATCGGCCTTGGGGTCGTTCGCGCTGGTCAGGCCCAGCGGCGTGATGAGCGAAGCCAGCGCGGCGACGATGTCCCCGGACTCGATGGGCAGGAAGAACCGCCCGCCGGGGTACTCCGCCGCGTACTCGTGGGCGTAGAGGATCGCGGCGACGGTCTTGCCGTACCCGCCCATGGCCCGCGTGACGGCTTGTCGCACGACGACCTGCTCAGGGTTGGCTTGCAGGGCGGCGTGGATCTTGGCGGTGATGTTCTTGCGGGGAACGAAGGTGGGCGAGGGGGTGGGGACGGTGGAGGGGGGTGAGTCGGGGCGGAGGCGGCCCTTGAGTGTGCCCTTGATGTCTTCGAGGGACTTGTTCGCCGTGTCCACCTTTGTGTGCAGATCGCTCAGGCTGTTGTACAGCCTGCCGATGGCATTGGCGAGGGAGGCCGCGAGTTTGTCGATCTCGGCCTTGATGGGCGTGACGATCGCGGCGATGTCCTTCGGGGAAAGGCGGGCGACATCAGCGCCTCGCGCGGCGAGAGACTGGTTGAGCTTCGTGAGTTCGGCCAGGATTTCCGCGTTGCCCTTGATCGCCTCGTCCTGCTTCTTCAGCACCTCGCCGATGCCGCCCATCGTGTCGCGGATGAGCGAGAGCAACAGAGCCGCGAAGGCCTTGCCGTCGTGCGGGCTGCCGGTGGATTCGGGCGAGAAGTCTTCCTTGGCGAGTTCGAACAGAGCCCGGGGGAACTGCTCGTGCAGGCGCGTCGCAACGTGTGTCAGCGCGGCCTGCTCGTCGGCGTCGACTTCGGTGCCCGCGAGCGACCCGACGAGGTCTTGCCAGAGCCGGACTGAGAGCGAGGTGGTCTTGGGCCGAGTGCCGTCGGCCTTGCCGAAGAACTTGGGAATCTCCTTGTCGAGCACCTCGTTGTAGCGGGCATCGAGCGTGGCCTGTGACCACGCATCGGGGAACCGCTTGGCGATGCGAGCGAGGTACGCGCGGCCATTGGCCCCGCCCGGGCATTCTTTGGCCGCCGCTGCGGCCACCACCGCGATGGCGCGGCCCGCCAGGGCCTGCAAGTCGTGGTTGGCCAGACGTTGCTCCGGACCAGCCAAACGCTTGCTCGCGACCGATGCGCCGGCCTTGAGCGAATCCCACACGGCGTTGCCCGCCGCGCCGCCCGCGCCCAGGGCCAGGCCCTTGATCGCGTACGTGGCCGCGGCGCTCCCGAGGCCAAGCCCACCGCAGGCATCGGCCGCCAGGCCGACCGCGAGCAGCGCAAGCCCCGCGCCGGCCGTCATCGTGATGGATGGGACGTTCCGCATCGTGAATCTCTACCCCATCGTCTTGACGGACACGCGAACGATCGTCGTCGCCAGCCCCGCGCCGATCCCGCCCCTTTCGATTGCGGCCATCGCCGCGCCCCAGAGGCCATTGCACAGCAGACCGGCGTTGAACGAGCCGGTCGATTCGCACACCCGTGCAAGAAGTTTGGCCGCCGTCCCCATGGCGGAGATTGTACCGACTCGCGGCGGTAGTCACCGCCCGCACACCAAAGCCCCAACAAAAAACCCCGACGCTCCACGCGCCGGGGTCTTATGTCTTTTCGCTCGCGACTCGGAAGCCGCGTGTTGCGACTCAGATCCCAAGCCGCGGCCCTCACGCCTGAAGCCTCGCGCCTCAAGCCTCTCCAATCACTTCTTCGCTTCCTTCCCCAGCCACTTGTCCCAGTTCTTGCGATACTCCACCACGTTCGCCTTCGTCACCGGCACCAGGTCGGCCTTGATGATGGGTTCCTTGGGCGACTCGTTCTTGGTGATCTTGTTCATGATGAGGCCGACGCTCTCGTAGCCCCACTCGTAGACCTTCTGGCCCAGCAGCACGTCAACCTCGCCGCGATCGACGTAATTGAGCTGGGCGGGCAGGGCGTCCACCGCGACGACCTTGGCCTTGCCCTTGATCTTGTCCAGCGCGTTCTCGGTGAACAGCGGCCAGCCGCCGACCATGGCCCAGCCGGTGATCTGCGGGTTGGCCGCTTGCACCTGCTCGACCTTGGCCACAGCGTCCTGCGCGGTTTCCTTGTGGTAATAGACGTCCAGGATCTTGATGTCCTTGAACTCCTTCTCGATCGCGTCGCGCACGCCGCGCACGCGCCCTTGCAGGTTCGGGGCCGTTTGGTTGCCCGCGAGCACCGCGACCACGCCCTTGCCGCCCATGGCCTTGGCCAGCTCACGCCCGAGCTGCTGCCCGCACGCGAAGTCATCCGTCCCGTAGTAGGCGAAGCGCTTGCTGGCCGGCGCGTCAGAGTCAAACGTCACGACCGGCACGCCCTTGTCCACGGCGCTGTTGATCGCGCCGGTGAGGATCTTGGCGTCGGTACAGCTCACCGCGATGCCGTCAACGCCGGTGGCGGTCAACTGCTCGATCGCGTCGGCCTGCTTCTGCGCGTCCTCGTCGGTCGGCGTGCGCCAGTCGATCTCGATCTTGGCGTTCATCTTCTCGCCCAGGGCCTTCGCGGCGTCCATCGCGCCCGTGCGGGCCGCGATGAACACCGGGTTGCTCTGGCTCTTGGCGATCAGGCCGATGCGGTAGGTCTTCATCTTCGGCTGCGCGGCGTTCGCCATCGCAAGCACCGCGCCCGCCAAACCCAACACCGCCACGCCCGTCATCACGGCTTTGAATCCAAACTTCATCGATTCACTCCTTGGCCGAGCGGCTCGCGCCGGCACAGTTCTGGCCCACACGCGGGGCACCCTTGAGTTCGACAGCGTACCCGATCCGGACGCAGCAGGGAGAGGGAAATCTGAGCGGCGGGCCGGGAGCCGCCAGTCGGGAGCCACCAGCCGCCAGCCTTCAGCCGTCAGCAGGCAGGAAGAAGCGATGCGGCCGCCGACGAAAGCGAGGGAGCCGCGCGGGGACGCGGGCGGTCTGCCGCAGGCGACCGAGCCAGCGGCGAGCCGCGGCCAACGGCGCGGGCCAAACCGCGACCAGACCGATCTGCCCGTTGCCACCCTGTCTCTGCCCTCCCCCGTCCCCTCTCCCCCTCCGTGTTTCTCCGCGCACTCCGTCCTCTCCGTGTACATTCCCCCTCGTTCCCTCTGCGTTTCTCTGCGATCACTGCGTCCCCTGCGTACTCCGAG
>JAIEQQ010000320.1 GCA_019747615.1 Phycisphaerales bacterium | reverse complement strand
ACCCCGGTATCGGCTTCGGATTCAGCAAACTCAGCGTGTCCTTCACGCCAAGGTTCAGGAAGATCTCGCGGGTTGCGCTGCTCTTGTTGAGCGTGTAGAAGTGGATGCCGCGCACGCCGTGGTCTAGGAGCTCGGCGCACTGCTCGGTGGCATACTGAATCCCCACGCGCCGCACCGCGTCCGCATCGCCGCCCGTGCGATTCAACCGCCGCAGCAGCGCCGCGGGGTACCTCGCGCCGGCCGCCATATCCGCCATCGCGTTCATGCCCTTCATGCTCGTCACCGGCATGATGCCCGCGATGATCGGGATCTTGATCCCCGCCAGATCGCACCGCTCGCGGAAGTCGTAGAAGTCGTTGTTGGCGAAGAAAAGCTGGGTACAGATCCAGTCTGCCCCGGCGTCGCACTTGGCCTTGAGATAGTCCATCTCGCGCACGCGGTTGGGCGTGGAGGGATGACCCTCGGGGAAGCCGGCGACGCAGATGCCAAAGCCGCGAGGGTCCGGATGGATGCGCTCGGTGTTGAACTTCTTGATGTACGACACCAGCCCCGCGGCGTATCGGAACGCGTCCTGACCGCGGTCCCAATCGGGCAGATGCTTCGGGACATCGCCGCCCAGCGCGAGCATGTTGCCGATGCCGGCTCGCGCATACTGCTCAAGGATCGAGCGGATCTCGGGTTCCTTGTGGCAGACGCAGGTGAGGTGCGGCACCGGATCGAGCTGCGTCGCGGTCTTGACGCGAACAACCAGATCGCGCGTGAGTTCGCGGGTGCTTCCGCCAGCGCCGTACGTCACCGACACGAACGAGGGCTTGAGCTCCTCGAGTTCGCCCATGATCTGATACAGCCCCTCCGCGGCTTCCGGCGTCTTGGGCGGGAAGAACTCGAAGCTGAACGTCGTGTGATGATGGGCAAGGATGTCGTGAATGTGCATGGCCTGGCCTGTCGCAAGGGAACGGTGGTCGCAGGTGTCGAGCGTGGTGGCGGTAAGGCCGGCAGAACGTGGGGTGGGCGGGGAGTATGTCGTCCAAAGAACCCGAGCGGAATGAGTATACACCCATTGATCCGGATGAACGGATAATGAACACGCTGTCGGTTGCGGTGGATGGTCCGAGATGCCACGGACGACGCCGTTTTACATGGTCGGCTTCGAGCCGGTGATTCGTGTAAAGGTTGCGCAAAGTCGCAGGTCCGGTACCCATTCCCGCGTCGCAATCTAGCCCTGGACTTGCACAGTTGCCTTGCCCGCGGCTAGCATTGGCCGCACTATTGGGGGAGCGCGGGATTCCCGAGGTCTTCGGTGAATGTAAAGGCTTGACAAAACTCTCCGTGGGCTTGGTCAGTGGGCTTCGCTCGACGCTTCGGTTCGGTATCCTCAGCCCGACGAAGTGCAGGGTCCGAGGCGATGAGGGCGAGGGAGACGCTGGGCGGATCCGCGGACGGTTGTGTGTCGGTGCCTCGTCAGACGGAAAGAAGAGGAACTTCATCATCATGCTGTCATCGAAAACAGTCGCTAGAAATCGCTCGGGCTTCACGTTGATCGAGTTGCTGGTCGTGATCGCGATCATCGCACTGCTGATCAGCCTGCTCCTGCCAGCCCTGGGCTCGGCCCGCGATAGCGCCCGCGTTCTGCTCTGCTCGTCGAACATTCGCGGGCTGTCGCAAGGCGCGGTCAGCTACGCCAATGACTACAAGGATGCGATCGTCGGAAGTCCGACGAGTTCGGGACTCGCGCTGTTCAACTTTGCCGATCGACCCGGTCGCTTCCGATTCGGCGCAGCCTCGCCGGGCGCATACAACGGCGTTGCCGTGCAGAGCTGGGACCACATGGGTCCGCTCGCGTATCACCTCGGCTTCGAAGGTCCTGACGACAAGACCGGCGATCGCACTGAGGCTGCTCGTGTGCGACGGTTCGAGTGGATGCGCAACGACCTGCCGGGCTTTCAGTGTCCGAACAACACCGTGCTCGCCACTGCGTGGACTGGTGGGCCAGGCGTTCCGGTGGGCAAGGTAATCCCGTTTGTCACCTCGACGCAGTTCACGTCCACGCCGACGCCAGCGCCGTTTGGCACGGGCGATCGCCCAACCACGCAAGACCGCGGAGAGTACGTTCCGGTGCTGAATCGAATCGGCCAACCGGCTCGGAAAGTGTTCGCGTTCGAGGGCGCGAGATTTCATCGCTCGGATGCTCCGGGCAGCTACCCGAACATCGATCTCAACCTTCGAGCAGAGTTCGGCGGTGCCTTTTCTGGCACCGGGCCGTGGTTTAATGGCAGCCGCGAGCTTGATCGCGGAACCGCTCCGGGTGAGAGCCGCCGGGCGGCCTACGCCGCCGGTCAAGTGCCCGACGCGCGGCGCTGGGCCTTCCGCCATGGCGGTCGCGGCCCGAACAGTCCCGTGCTCGGCAACTTGGCATTCTTCGACGGCCACGTCGAGGTCAAGGATGACGGTGCCGCGACCGACCCCGACTTCTGGTTCCCGACGGGCACGCGTCTGCGGACTTCCAACGACTTCTGGAACTACACGCGCCAGACTTGGGCGAACAAGACCAACGGCCAATACGTTGTTCCCTGAGAGGCCCGTGCGTATCGGCATGACGCTTCAAGACTGTTTGATCGCGATGCGACCGAGGGATTGAAACATGAGCAAACTGCCTTCACTTGTCGAAGCGGAGATGTCCGCGCCGGAACGCAGTTCGCCGTCGCGAGCGTCGGCTTCACAGCCGCGTGGCGATCTCCTGAAAATCGGCGTCGCGGCGATCGCGATTCTCGCAGCAGGCGTCCTCGCGTACATCAACATCTTCTCGGGCGTCGATCCGCAGGCCGCCTCTCGCTCGCGCGGCATGATCGATTCCGAGACCCGCGAGTTCTACCCGGGAATCGGGATCGAGGCCGGCCAAGTCATGCCCTTTGTCAACCCCCGCACGGGAAGGAAGACCCTCTTCCCCGCTGAGTTCTGCTATTGGACAAAGGACGGGAAGGTCCAGGTCCCCGGAACGGCCGTACTCTTGAACGAGTACATCGCGAAGCCCGAGCCGACGTTGTGCCCCGATTGCGGTCGGCGCGTCGTATTCAACAACCCGCCGCCGCCCGCGGCATTGATGAGCCCCGCGATGGAAGCTGCGCGGGGGAAATAGTCACTTCTTTTGGAGACCCGTTAGGTACATTCACCGCTCCGCTGCATTCGCTTTGTCGGTAGCCGTGTCTTCGGTTGCAATCGCGCAACCTTGCACGCAGACTTGCACAGCGCTCGCAGTTCGCGCGCTAGCAAACTCGGATTCTCCGGGAACGGTCTTGCGAGTCCGAGGATCTGCTCAAGTGTTCGCGGTCGGTAGTTGGTGCGAGTGTTTCGGCTCAACGCCAGGCATGTGTGATTTTTCGGAAACGTTTTCGAATTCATTCGATTCAAACGCTCCCGGCGGCTTCTCTGGGGAGCTTTGTGTTCGTGCTCAATCGTATGATCAGGAGCCATTTAGTCAGTCGAAGTATGCCCGGTCAGCGGCGTGCATAAACAACACTTTGGTTCGGTCGAGCGATCTGAATTCGATCTTCGTGTCTGAGGACGGGGAGACGCTCAACAATCGGCTGCGAACTTCTTACGCATCGCTTGAGCTTTGTCACTATCGACTGCCAGGCGCGGGATCCTCTATCCCGTGTGCGCCGTGCGGCAATGCGACCGGCAACGCTCAGTCGGCAGTTGTTTTCGATGTCACAGGATTGATTGGATGGAACATTGCTGTTGGCTTTGTCGATTTTGGGGGTTTTAGTGAGTTTGTTGGTGCCGGCGAAACCTACTTCATGGCGGCTTTCCGTGTGTTTGACGCAAACGGCAACCGTCAAACGAGAACGTGGACTGGCAAGCGACTCGGCGGCGCAATTTCAGGATCGATCGCAACTCCTTCCAGTTGGAACTCAAATCAGTACGGCGGCACTGTGACGCTCACGACTTCGATTCGAGGCTTCAAGTTGAACGAGATTGATTATCGTGGGAATGGTTGCTTTGATCTGTTTGATATTGCTTTTCTTGAATCCAATTGTCTGGGCAATCCGGGGCCCGCTGACAAAATATGGGACTTCAATTCCAACGGGATCGTTGATTCGGCAGACATTGATATTCTTCGCGCTGGATACTTCGATGGTCGTGAAAATGGTTTGTTTTGTGCGACTCCGTGCTCTCCTTGTGACATCGCAACTTCGCAGTCGGCTCCGGGTGCGGACGGCAATCTTGACGAGGGTGATTACAATTTGTTCTTTTCCGGGTTCTTTGATTCGCTGACACCTGCGCGGATTTCATTGCCCTCGATGACGCGATGCGTCGCTTGGAGGGGCGAGACCCGCGCATGGCCCAGGTTGTTCGCCTTAAGTACTACGCGGGCCTTGAGATCGCCCAGGTGGCGCTGGTCTTGGGCGTCTCGGAACGCACGGTCAAGAATGACTGGGCGTTCGCCAAGGCGTGGCTGGAGCGGGAGCTTGGCTCTGCCAAGGACGCCGCGGGCAACGCTGAGCACGACGAACGCTGAACGGAGATGTCCATGAGCACCGCACGCTGGGAACAGATCAAGCAGGTCTTCAACGCCGCGATGGAGAAGCCCGCGGCTGAGCGCGCGGCGTTCGTTGACACGGCGTGCGCCGGCGACGCGGAGCTTCGTAGCGAGGTTGAGTCACTGATGCGAGCGGCGAGGCCGACGGTGGAGTCGGGTGGGGGTGGGGGTGGGGGTGGGGGTGGGGGGCCGGTGCAGACTGGCGGCGCAGTGCGGGCGATGGGGCGTGCGATGGCCAGCGCGACGACGGCGTCGTACGCCGCGTCTCCGCTGACGGAGGCGGCGGGGACGACGGTCGGGCCGTACAAGCTCTTGCAGGTGATCGGTGAGGGCGGGTTCGGGACGGTGTTTCTGGCGGATCAGTCATCGCCGGTGCGCCGGCGCGTGGCGCTGAAGATCATCAAGCTGGGCATGGACACCAAGCAGGTGGTCGCGCGCTTCGAGGCCGAGCGGCAGGCGCTTGCGCTGATGGACCACTCGAACATCGCCAAGGTCTTTGACGCCGGCAGCACCGAGAGCGGGCGGCCGTTCTTTGTGATGGAATACGTCAAAGGAGACCCGATCACGACCTTTGCCGACGCGCACACGCTGACGCTGCGCGAGCGGCTGGAGCTGCTGACGCAGGTGTGCCTGGCGGTGCAGCACGCGCACCAGAAGGGCATCATCCATCGCGACATCAAGCCCAGCAACGTGCTGGTGAGCATGGTTGACGGCAAGCCGCATGCGAAGGTGATTGACTTCGGGATCGCGAAGGCGACCGGCGCGGCGGGCGGCACGCTCACCGACAAAACCCTCTTCACCGAGCACCGCGCCCTCATCGGCACGCCCGAATACATGAGCCCCGAACAGGCCGAGGGCTCGCCGGACATCGATACGCGCACGGACGTGTATGGCCTCGGCGTGCTCATGTACGAGTTGCTGACGGGCACCACGCCTTTCGAGCCCTCGCGCCTCCGCAGCGCGGCATACGCCGAGATGCAGCGGATCATCCGCGAGGAAGAACCGCCCAGCCCGAGTTTGCGGGTCACGCGCGATGTGCAGCGCGACCTGGGCAAGCTCGCCAGCACGGCGGCGCAGCGCAAGGTCGAGCCGCAGAAGCTCAACGCGCTGATGCGCGGCGAGCTGGACTGGATTGTCATGAAGGCGCTGGACAAGGACCGCGGCCGCCGGTTTGCGACGCCGCAGGAGCTCGCGGCGGACATCGACCGGCACCTGCGTGGTGAAGCGGTGGTGGCGGCGCCGGCGAGCGCGGGGTATCGGGTGCGGAAGTTCGTGAGGAGGAACAAGGTGGCAGTGGGGTCCGTGAGTGCGGTGGTGCTGGCGCTCGCGGCGGGAGGGAGTGTGGCGGCTTGGCAGTGGGTGTCGGCCCAAAGAGCAAACTCGCTGCTCACCGCCCAGCATCGAGGAGTCATTGGCTCGATGAGCAAACTTGTACACACCCTCAAGCTTGTCGAGCCTGGAACAACCTCCTATTACGTCATCCTTCCTAATGGTCGTGACGTGACGATTGTTCGCGGAACTACTGATGACTCGGACGCGGAAGTACGGATTCTGCCAGGCAAAGTCCCTGATCCAATCGCGTCACTGGAGAGGCCACAGCCACCGATCGATCCTGACTTTGCGATGCAAACACTCACATTGCTCATCGAAGATAACGCGATGAAGATGTACGACCAGACCGTCATGGCCAAGGCTAATGCCGAGGCAGCACAGAAGCAGGCTGCAATTGCGGAGGCAAACGCCGCCGAAACGCAGAGACTGTCCGGGCTCGCCGTCGACGCAGCGGAATTCAGCGCGTGTGCTACTTATGACGCGCGGGGTGGAACTGTTACGTTAACAGGGCGGCTGACGCCAGCTGCGCTGCGACATATCCGCCAGTTGCCCCGCGCCGATGAGTTGCGGATTGCAGATTACGCCAATGAAGTTGAAAGTTCCCTGCGACTGCTCGCTGATCCAGCCACAGGCCTGAAGACGTTCACTGAACTCTCCATCAATAAAGCGTATATTTCCGAATCGGGACTACGCGAACTGTCTCGCTCAGACACTGCGCTGAGAGACTTGACCAGTCTGTTCTTCTGGTCAACACCAGTAGATGACGCGATGCTTAACGTACTGGCACGCACAGACACTGGATTTAAAGCCCTAACGAATCTCGTCCTTGATGACACGCGAGTCACGGACGCGGGGCTCAAGGATCTCGCGCGTGCGGATACGGGCCTCAAGACCATAACCGACCTGCAGTTCAGCGGTGAAAAGATCACCGATTCTGGACTGCAGGCCCTCGCCAGTACGGACACGGGTCTCAAGTCCCTGACCACGCTCGACGTGAGCGCGGCAAAGGTAACGGACGCAGGCCTCAAGGCCCTTGCTTGTGCGGACATGGGCCTCAAGTTGTTGACAAGTCTGCGTCTCATAGGAACGCAGGTCACCGACGTTGGCATGAAGGACATGGCGAGGGCCGATACAGGCCTCAGCAAACTCACAGAACTGGACCTAGTAAGCAAGCATGTAACAGACTCGGGGATCCAGGAGCTGGCTCGTGCTGACACAGGCCTCAAGAACTTGAGCAGATTGTTCTTGAATGCCACACAGCTGACGGATGCAGGGCTGAAGCAAATGGCAAGCGCCGACACCGGCCTCCAAAGTCTCAAGTGGCTGGATATCTCGGGGACGCTAGTGACCGATGAGGGACTGAAAGATCTGGCGCGCGGGGATACAGGCCTCAAGAACTTGTCTTGGCTCACCGTCCCTGGAAGGGTGACCGACGCCGGAGTCAGAGCTCTTTGCAGCCCGGACACCGGCCTCAATGCACTCTCTATGTTGGAACTGAGCTCGACTGAGATCACCGATGACGGGCTGAAAATGATGTCGCGGGCAGACACTGGCCTTAAAGCCCTCACCACGCTGTCTCTCTACGGCACAAACGTCACGGATACGGGGGTCGATGCATTGGCCCGTTCGGACTCGGGTCTCAAGGGTCTAACTGCGTTGTACCTAAACCACACGAAGGTAACGGATGCGGGTGTAGCCGTGTTGGCCCGCCCAGGCACGGGCCTCAAGTCACTTACCGAACTTCACCTGGGGGGCACAGACATTACCGATGCCGCCGTGAAAGAACTTGCGCGTGCAGATACTGGGCTAACCTGTCTTACCTTACTAAACCTCACCCAGACGAAGGTGACAGACGCGGCGTTGATGGACCTCGCACATACAGACGCTGGGCTGAAAGCTCTAACTGGTTTGTGGCTCACCGGCACCAAAGTCACCGACGAAGGCATCGCCGCGGTCAAGGCCCGCTGGCCGGGGATCAAGATTGTTCGTTGATTGGCGACGGCGGTGGCCGCGGTCTTCGGTCTGGCGGTCGCTGAGGGTGGGGCGTGTGGGGGCTAGGCCCGCTCGCCGACGATGCCGATGGCGAAGCCGTCGTAGCCCTTGATGCCGACGGTTTGGATCGCGGTGGCGTAGAGGCTTGGGATGGTGCCCATGAGTTCGAGGGCTTCGAGTGAGCCGCGGGTGCGGGGGTCGGGGTGGGGGGTGGGCGGGGCGACGATGGCGCCGTTGCGGACGACGGTGTCGATGATGACCACCGCGCCCGCGCGGCAGAGCGGCAGCGCCATGCGCAGGTACGCGGCGCTGCTCGCTTTGTCGGCGTCGATGAAGACCATGTCAAAGGGCGCGGCGGGCGCTGCGAGCGCTCCGGGCGAGCCGGGCGCTTCGAGCGTGACAGTCGAGAGGCTCTGGCTCTGCAGTTCTGCGAGGGTCTCCATCGCCGGACCCACGCGCAGGTCGATGAGGTCCGCCACGCCCGCGTCGCGGAAGTTCTCCATCGCCACCGCGGCGTAGTCCGCGTTGATCTCAAGCGTCACCACACCGGCCGCGGGCGATGGGCCGCGATCGCGAGCCAGCGCTCGGGCCATCCAGATCGTGCTGTAGCCGCCGAGGGTGCCGATCTCCAAGATCCGCCGAGCGGCGCACAACCGCGCAAGCACGTGCAGCAGCTTGCCCTGCGCCGGCGACACCGCGATGCTCGGCAGGCCCGCGATCTCGCTGCGCCGCAGCACGCCCTCGAGCACCTCGTCGCGGGGCAGCATGAACTGTTCGATCAGGGCATCGACCGCGGTCCAGGTGGCTTGCGAGGTTTCAGCGTTCTCCATCTGCGATGATACCGGCGGAGGACGCGCGCGTGCGCGAAGTCAACGCTCGCTGGAGCGGAATGATGCTGACCGGGTGAGCTCAACCGCCGGATCGACCGAGTCGTGTGCCTGCGGTGCTCGGCCACCGTCAGCCCCGCGGCACGATCGGCAGCGATGAGACCCGAATCGACCGTTCGTCGACGACGACCACCGATCGGGCGAGCTGTTCGGTCGAGACTTCCATCATGACTCGCCGAAGCAGGTCAAGCATCTGGGCATCGCTCACGTTGCCCGCGCGGAACAGCACAAGGCCCGGTCCTTCGAGGCCGCTGAGGGCCGTGATTCGTGCGAAGTCCAGATCAGCGGTGATGATCACTCTCGACTCGGCCACCGCGAGTGCGAAGATGTCTACGTCTGTCGCGCTGGACATGCCTCGTTCACGAACATGGCCGCCGCCCTCGGCTGACCGGAGCCACGCCGCGAGCGACGGGCTGACGGGTTGATCGATGAGGAACATCATGCCGATCGCAGGAGAATGACGCGATCATCGGCAAGTGCCGCGGCGTACGCGATCGCGGCCCGCAGATCCTCGGCCTGAAGGTCCGGGTGGCTCTTGAGAATCTCGGCCTCGCTCTGTCCGGCCGCGAGCAACCCGAGCAACCGCGAGACGGGAAACCGCAGCCCGCGGATGCACGGCCTGCCGCCCATGACACCCGGGTTGACCGTGATTCGATTCAGTTGGTCCATGGCGTGACTCCGAATATGTAGCACTCTAGCGCCCGTGCGCGCGGGGCAACTTCGCCGTCGGCTGCGGACACTCGGGCGGGGAACGCCGGGTCGGTCAACCCCGGGCCAGCCGTGCCCACCGCAGCTTCGCCGACCGGGCACGCGGGTTTGTGCCCTTCTCGTCGTCGGTGGCGATGAGTGGCTCGTCGCTGATGGCGTCGTAGATGCCGCTGCGAACGCCCTCGCGGAAGCTGGCTTTGACGCGGCGGTCTTCGCCGCTGTGGAAGCTGATGATGGCGCCGACGCCGCCGGGCTTCAGGACATCGGGCAGCACGGCGAGCAGGCGATCAAGGTTCGCCAGCTCGCGGTTGACCAAGATGCGCAGGGCCTGGAAAGTCCGAGCGGCGGGGTGGAGCTTGGCCCCGGCGCCGCGCTCGATGGTGAAATCGCGTGCCTCGCAGACCAGGGCCATGAGCTGCTGCGTGGTGGTAATGGGCGAAAGAGCGCGGCGTTCAACGATGAGCCGCGCGATGCGCGGCGCGTCGGTCTCGTCGCCGAGGTCGAGCAGGGCCGCGCTGAGCTCGCTTTCGCTCAAGCGGTTGATGAGTGCCGAGGCGGGCTGGCCGCGCGTGGGGTCCATTCGCATATCCAGCGGGCCGGGGCGGCGATAGGAGAAGCCGCGCTCCGGGTCGTCGATCTGCGTGCTCGCAACGCCGACATCGGCGAGCACCGCGTCCACACGCTCGACGCCCGCCTGTATCAGCACCGTCGGCAGCGCCGCGAAGTTGTTGTGATACAGATCAAACGACACACCCGCGGCTCGCCCGAGATCTTTCGCGGCGCGGTCCAGGCGATCGCGTGCGAAGGCGATGTTGGCGGGGTCAAAGTCGATGCCGATGAGACGCCCGCCGGGGGCCAAGCGTTTGAGGATCGCGCTGGCGTGGCCGCCGAGGCCAAGCGTGCAGTCAACGATGACCTGCCCCGGCGCCGGGGTGATCGCTTGGAGCACTTGGTCGAGCAACACCGGGATGTGGGGGGCCTTGGACTTTGCCACGCGAAGGCGATCGTATCGTCGGCTCGTGTGCTGAAGGCTGAAGGCTGAAGGCTGAAGGCTGAAGGCTGAAGGCTGAAGGCTGAAGGCTGAAGGCTGAAGGCTGAAGGCTGAAG
>JAIEQQ010000473.1 GCA_019747615.1 Phycisphaerales bacterium | reverse complement strand
CTTGGGCTTGTTGGCCGCGGGCGTGCCCTCAAGCGGCGCGCTGGCGAGTTGTTTGGCCATCGCGTTGATGTTCAAAGCGAGTCGCTGCCCAACGGCTGGCCGGATCCACGCCGGGGCCTCTTCGACCTGCTTCACATGCTGAGGGAGGATCGCCCACATCGCGGCACTCTGCGCCCGGGCCGTCGCCTCGGGGTCCGCGGCCCGCTGGCCCTGGGCCAAGGCGCTCTGCCACTGAACTCCGAACGATACTGCGATGGCGATCGCCGCAATCAGGGGGCGCATCCAACCGGCACGCGCACGCCGTCCCAGTTCCACCGATGCACGGCCGCGCTCGCCGGCCAGAACAGATGACGAACTCGCGGAACATACGGCAAATCGAGTTGAATTCAAGGGTTCTTCCAATCTGTGTGCTAAGGGATAACCTGCGGCCACCCCGCCTGTGAAAGCTACAGACAGATCGACTCGCCGTCAACCAAAATGCAACGGCACAGGCCCACGTTCTCTTGCAATGCGACCAAAACTCGCGCGCGTTTGCGCCCCGCCGCGTGGAATCAGCGGCCCGGACGCTCGGACGCCGCCCCCTGTTATCGGGAGTTCGCGGCGGTCGTGGCATCGCCACGGCGCTCAACGCCGAGCAAGGGCCTCGCATCGTGATCTGTCTCGCTCACTCTGGCACCGGGCACCACGCCGCTCACGCCGCTTCGATCGTCGCCGTGAGGCCTTTGCTCTGGAGCTGCTCCGCCGCGAGCTCGGCACGCTCGCGATGCGTGACCATCACCAGCGACACGCCGGTCATGTGGGCCTCAATCACCAGCGTCACCGCACGCGGCTCGCTGAAACGGAACAACTCAATCAGCGAGTCGGTCACGTACTCGATGTCGTTCTCGTCGTCGTTGTGCAGCAGCACCTTGAACGGCGGCAGGTGATCCACGCGCGGGTCCGTCGCCCGCGGCTCCGCCCCGCGGTTGGCCGGAGACTTCTCAGGCGGCGCCTCAGGAGTGGACGGAGCGGGGGTTTCGACCGCCGCGCCACCGCCCTCGCAGACCCTCCGGGAAATGTTCGCGTGCATCGTGCATTCCAGCATGAGGAAACTGTACCCCCGGGCGAGGGCTCGCGGCGGAACCGACGCCTCGGGGATCGAAGTCCCGCAGCGGGACTTCGATGACACGGGCACTGGCACGGAGACAGGCACCGCCACGAGCACCGCTGTTGCCCATACCCTCACTCATGACCGTGACCGTCAACGCCGAGCGACGCGAACTGCCCGAGGGCGCAACCGTCCGCACGCTGCTGGAAACGCTGAACCTCGCGAACGCGACGTGCGCTGTCGAGGTCAACCGCACGCTCATCCGCAAAGCGGCTCACCCGAGCACGCCTCTGCGCGAGGGCGACACAATCGAGATCGTGACGCTTGTCGGCGGCGGGTGAAGCTGAACGCGTGAAAAGCACCGATGCCCGAGCCACGTGCAACGGCCTCACGTGCGTTCGACTCGCGCCAGCTCGCTGCGATCGCTGTGCATCAAATGGCCCCACTCGGACTCGAACCGAGGACCAAGCGATTATGAGTCGCCTGCTCTAACCGCTGAGCTATGGGGCCGGCCCGCCGCGGCGGCGGGGAATTCGCGAGTGCTGATTCGCGAGACGCGAGTGTAAGGCCATTTTCAGCGTTCGACCGGTATGCTCGGCGACGGCGAACCCGCGACGTTCCCACTCGGCCCGCGGCCCTCACCCCTCGGCGCTTCCGCGATCCTCGGCCCTTCCGCGTGCCGGAACAACTGGTTCTGCGCGATCGCCCGGTACGCGTCGCACCGCTCCAACAGGTCCGCGTGCTTGCCGACATCCACGATCCGGCCCTTGTCCATCACGACGATGCGATCGGCGTGAACCACCGTGCTGAGGCGGTGAGCCACGATCAGGCACGTTCGCCCGCGAGCGAACTCGGCCAGAGCCTCGCTGATCTTCGCCTCGCTCTCGGCGTCGATCATGCTGGTGGCCTCGTCGAGAATCAGGATCGCCGGATCGCGCAGGATCGCTCGGGCGATCGCGATGCGCTGGCGTTGCCCGCCGCTGAGGCCCGAGCCCTGCTCACCGAGTTGGAAGGCCAGACCGCCGGGCTTGTTCTGGATGAAATCCGTCGCGCGGGCCCTGCGGGCGGCGTCGGCCACCTGCGCATCGCCCGCGCCGGGCAGGCCGTAGGCGATGTTCTGCCGGATCGAGCCCTTGAACATCACGGTTTCCTGCGTCACCACGCCGATTTGCTCGCGGAGCGACTTGAGTGACACCGAGCGGATGTCCACATCGTCGATCGTGACGCGCCCGCCCGCGCCGCCGGGGACGTCATCGGGATCGAACAGCCGCGGGATCAGCGACAGCAGCGTGGTCTTGCCCGAGCCATTGGCCCCGACAAACGCGACGGTCTCGCCCTGCTTGATCGCGAGTTCAACATCGACGACCGACGGTGCCTCGGCACCGGGATACGTGAACGTGACTTTCTCGAAGCGGATCGAGACGCGATGGCGCGCGATCGACGGCTTCGTCGTCCCCTCATCCTCGCGCGGTTGGCGCAAAACATCCATAATCCGAGCCGCGGCGGCGCTGGATGTCTGCAAATCGTGTTGCAGGCTTGTCAGCGGCTTCAGGCTCGCGCCCGCGATCGCCAGCGAACTGAGCACGATGATGAAGTTCGCGCGATCAAGGTGGCCATCCATGATGAGCTTCACTGCGACCAGCGTCAGCGAGCCGAGCACGAACAGCGCCAGCACCTCCACCACGGGGCTCGCCAGCGATCGCATGGACCGCACGCGCATGTCCTGGCGCAAGGCCTCCATATTGATCGTGTGGAACCGCGTGCCCTCAGTGGCCTCACTCGTCGAGGTCTTCACGACGCGCATGTGCTGCAAGACCTCGGCGCTGGTGTGATAGAGCTCGCCGAAGGCCTCAAGCCCGCCCCGGGCCGCGCGCCGGACACGCTTGCCCGTCCAGCGGATGAACGCGCCGCTGACCAGCGCCAGGGGCAAAGCCGCGAGGGTCAATCGCCAGTCGGCGATCGCCGCGGCCATCACCGCGAACGCGCCCTTGAGCACCTGCGAGAGCGCCTTGGACAGGATGCCGCTGAACCCCGAGCCGACCTGCGCCGTGTCGTACACCACGCGCGACACGAAGTCACTGGGCCCGCCGGTGGTGATCGCCCGCAGGGGCATGTGCGTGACGTGCGAGAACACGTCATCGCGGATCTTGGCCACCGTCCGCCCGATGACCGTCATTGACAGATACGCGTGCAGGAAGTTGCAGATCGCGCCGACCACCGCCACCAGCGCCAGCGCGATGACGATCCAGAAGACCGCATCGAACTTCCCCGTCGGCAGCGCATCGATCCACGAGGTCGGGATCACGCCACCGATCCGGACGTTCAGTTCCGCCACGAGCACCGGCAGATTCCGGCCCTTTGCGGGGTCCAGGATGTTGTCCACCACCGGGGCAAGCCCGAGCAGTCCCGCGCCGAGGCCGCCGGCGCCGATGAACGCGAACACGATGCTCAGGATCAATAGCCGCCGTTCCCTCAGCAGCAATCGCGCAAGATGCCAGAAGTCTTTCATATCGTGCGGGCATCGTACGCACATCCCGCGGCGAACTTGTGCTCCGTTCGAGACATTAGAGCGCCAGAACTGTCGGGAGTCGGCTGGCCAGAAGTGGCAGAGTGGCAGAGTGGCAGAGTGGCAGAGTGAATCAGAACCGACGCTAACGATGCCTTGCCGATTTACCACTTTGCCACTTTGCCACTTCGCCACTTTGCCACTTCACACATACCCGCGCCCCCAATCCAACTCCGCCTACGTTTGCCCATGGCCCTTGCTCTTGACTCGTTCCTCACGTCTCCCTCGCTCACTCGCCTTCGCGAGCAGTCGATCGTCGTCAAGCTCGGCGGCTCCATTCAGGACGATCCTGCACAGCTCGCGCTGGTTGCTCGCGATGTCGCGCTCATGCACGCCGTGGGCGCTCGCGTCATCGTCGTTCACGGCGGCGGCAAAGCCATCTCCGCCGCCATGACCGCCGCGGGCCTGCCCGTTCGCTTCGTCGCCGGCCAACGCTACACCGACGCGGCCACGCTGCGCGTCGCTGAGCGCGTGCTCGCACGCGCCGTGAACCCGCAGCTCGTCTCGCTGATCAACGACGCGGGAGCTCAGGCGCTGGGGCTTCATTCGCTCGGCGCGTGTGTCCTTTCCGCTCACCGCACCACCGATACCGGCAAGCCCGGCGACGCGCCGGTCGATCTCGGCCTCGTCGGGCGCGTTCCGATCGAAGGCGTCGCCCATGAGTTGCTGAACGCGCTCACGCGCGATGCGATCGTTCCCGTGGTCGCGCCGATCGCCATCGACCTCGACCCCGAGGCCCCCGAGCCCGCCAAGCTCAACGTCAACGCCGACCTCGCTGCCGGAACCGTCGCCAGCGCCGTCAAGGCTCATCGCTTCATCATGGTCTCCGACACGCGCGGCGTCCGCCGCGACCCCAAAGACCCCGCCACCGCCTTCGCCTCGCTCTCACGCAGCGAAATCGACCCGCTCATCGCTACGGGCGTGATCGACGGCGGCATGCTCCCGAAGCTCCAAGGCTGCCTCGCGGCCCTCAGCGGCGGCTGCGCCCGAGTCTGCATCGTTGATGGCCGTACACCGCTGGCGACTCTCGCGGCGGCCCTGGACCATTCCGATACGCCGGGCACCTGGATCCACGAGTGACACGCGCCGTGCCACCGACCTGTCCTCAGGTCAGCGGTCCGAGCGCAGCACGCATTGCTCAGCGTGTTCTGTTAAACCCAGTCACGTTCTTCAGCCCGAAGGGCTGCACGCCAGTAGCCGGGGCGTGGAAGCGAGTCTTCGAGCGACACCCCCGGTATGCGGCGGTGAATTCCTGTACCCCGAAGGGGTCATCGTTGCTGGCTCGAGAACGTGCACCCCTTCGGGGTGCAAAGAAATCGCCGGCAGTGTCCGGGGGTTTCGCTCGCGGACTCGCTCGACCCCCGGCTACTCACATGAAGCCCTTCGGGCTTTCAAGGCAAGCTCTCTGTTTCAACAGCGCAAGCTCAGCACTCGGCCTCCCCTCTGTGTGCCTTCGCGCCACTCCGCGATCTCCGTGTACGTTCCCCATCGCAGCGCTAAACGACGCACCCTGAGCTCGCGCTCAGGGCTCCCTTCGCTCTCCCTCAGCACTCTGCTCATCCGCCAGCTTCGCGAAGATCAAGTGATCCTCCCACACGCCGTTGAGCTCGATCATGCGCAGCGCAAGCCCCTCGCGCCGGAAGCCCACGCGCCCCGCCAGCGCGAGTGATCGCTCATTTCTCGGAATGATCGCGGCCTGCACCCGATGCAGCCCCAGCCCGCCCTGGCTGTCGCTTCTGAACGCCGCCTTGAGCACCGCGATCAAACCCTCACGCACAAAGCCACGCCCCTGCAAGTCACCCCGCACGCCCCACCCGGCGTCGGCGTTCTGAAACGACAATCGCACCACGTTGCTGAGATTGATCATCGTCGCGATGGTGCCGTCAGGCAGCACGCCGACAAACCGATACGCCCCGCCGTCTCGCCAACCGACCCGCGACCGTTCAAGGCTGCTGGCAAACCAAGCCTCGTACGACTCGGCCACCATCCGCGGCATCCAAGGCCGCCAATGCTCCTCGCGCCCGGCGTAGTACGAAACGAACGCGGCGCAGTCGGCTTCTTCAATGGGCCGAAGGACCATGCGCGGGGTGGGGATGTGCATGGCCGACGATATTCCAGAACCTCAAACAACAGAAGCCGCGGCCGCGCGGAAAGCTCAAGCACCGTCATACTTGGCGTACAGCGGGATCACCCGCAAGCCCCCCGCTCGCAGCGGCGCGCTGGCCCGCCACAACGCCGCCTCGTGTGTGTCACTGGAAAGGATCACCCCGTCAAGATGTGCTCGCAGCGCTGCGTGTGCCGACATCACGGGCACTCCCTGGATCTCGTTTCCCGCAAGCGCCGGATCGTCATCAATGACCGCCACCAGTTGGCTGCTCGCCCCGCCGAGTGCCGCGAGCGCCCGGCGCGTGTGCCGCCCTGCGCCATAGACCGCGATGCGTCCCGACGCGCTGAACGCTGCGAGCGCTCGCGCCACGCGCCCGCCCGGCGACAGATCAGGAAGGTCTTTCCGTGCCCGAAGCGCCGCGAGCACGTCCGCCCTCAGCCACAGCCCATCGCCCCACGACGTCTGCTCCTCATTGCCCTTCGTCCAGACCTCGTGAATCTGATAGAGCGCAAAGCCGGACTCCACAAGGAACTGGTCAATCTGAGAGAACGTCGAACAGCCCTCATACTCCTGTGCGAACTGAAACTCGCAGTTGATCGCACGCACGCCCGCGAGCAATCCAGCGCAGCCGCGCAGCACATGAAGATCAAACCCCTGCGTGTCAACCTTGAGCAGATCGACTCGCGTCAGCCCGCCCTTGGCCGCCCACTCATCCAGCCGAACCATCGGAACCTTCACAGTCCGCCGAACTTCCACGCCCCCGGCGTAGAACCGCTGGCCAAGCTCGCTCGCCGGCAAGACGCCCGACAAGCGATCATCAGCCGCGATGCGAAACTCGACCTCGCCATCCGAAGGCCCAGCGGCCAGCGGAACCGGACGAACACCCGCCAGCCCACCGGTCGCAGCCCGCAACCGTTCATAGGTCTCGGGCGATCCCTCGAACGCGTACACGGTCGCGTGCGGAAACAGCTCAACGATCCGCCGCGACGTGACGCCCTCGTTGGCGCCGACATCGATCGCGACGATCGGCTCGGTGGTCGAGAAGACCCGCGTCAGGGCGTGATACGCGTCATATGGCAGCAGCCGCATAGAAATCCCTTGAGAGAACGCAAGACCGCCGCGCGGCCACCGGACGCCCCACGTCTGACCTGTTATCGGATCTCCGCCACGCACCCGTTCATGCTTGGGCACGGATTTCGAGAACTTCATCGCGACTTGCAAGTCGTCGCCTCGCATGACCGATAACAACTCAGCACATCCTTGACGCACCCCATGATCCACATCCTCGGCGACAGTCACAGCAGCATCTTCACCGGCCTGCACGGAGTAGCGCCGGTGTTCCCGCGCCAATCACCCGGCGCACTGCCGAGCTTCCGCACCTGCCATCTCGGGCCATATCTCGCACACTCAGTCGCAACGCCTGGCCACCCCGTCCGCCGCCTGATCTCTCGCGCCCTTCGCCCCGCCGCGCCGCGCGACCGCGTGCTGTTTGTCTTCGGCGAGATCGATTGTCGCTGCCACCTCGCCAGACGCGCCACCAGCGCACGCACGATCGAAGCCGCCGCGGCGGACGTTGCCGAGCGTTACATCCACGCCGTTCGAGAGCTCTCGCCAAACCGCCAGACGGCCGTTCTCTGCGTGCCGCCCGCGACCATCGCGAAACTCAGCGACGCCCGCTTCCCGACCGCAGGGTCGTTTGATCAGCGCTCGAAGGCCGCGGACTCATTTAACCGCGTGCTCCGGCGCGTCGGGCGGAAGCTCGGCATCCAGGTGTTCGGCCCGTTCCGCCCGCTCGCCACACCCGATGGCGAACCACGCCCGCAGTACTTCGCCGACGGCGTCCACGCCGATCCGCGCGCACTGCCGCTGTTCGCTCGCGCGATGGTCCGCGCGGGCTGGTTGCGCGCGACCGACCCGACGCTCCGCGCCATCGCCGCTCTGGCGACCGTTCCACCTCCGATGGACGCGCGCCATCGCGAGCTGCTCATCGACCGCGCGGCCCTCACCTGCCTGGCCACGGGCGCTACACGGATCGCGCTCTTTGGCGCCGGCGCACACACCCGCGCGATGGGCATTCGCCCGTTTGAGGCGCGCGGGCTCCGCGTCGTTGTCATCCTCGATGATCACGCCACCGAGTCCGTGCTGCACGGCGTGCGAGTGCTCCACCCCGATGCGCTCCGCGAGCCCATCGACGCCGTCGTGATCTCCTCAGACTCGCACGAAGCCGCGATCCTGCGACGCGCCCGCGCCGTCTTCGAGCCGCGCGGCATCGCTTGCGTGCCGATCTACGACGCCGCGATCGAGCCGCTGCCCGGCGCAGCCATCGCCCCGCGCACCGTCTCTAGCAGGCGGGTGACGAAGGCGTCATAGGTGAAGTTGGCAGACGTCCAGCGCCGTTGCCAGCCAGAGAGCGACTCGCGCCGCGCATCGGATTCCACGAGCGAGATCGCCGCGGCACGAAAAGTCTCACGAGACCAGAACGAGCTGCGCTCAACATCACCCAGCATCCACGAGCCGTGGAACGTCGTCGCCAGGCATCGTCCCGCGCCCCACGGCTCGCGCCGCGTCGCGTCATCGATCGCGATCAGCCCGTCACGATCACGCGAAGTGTCCAGCCCCATGCGATCACTGAGCGACCGCTGCATCATCGCCTGCCAGTGATCCGCGATCGCCACCGGCAAGTCGATCGGCGTGCCGGCGCGCTGAAGTTCAGCAGCGATGTCGTTGCGAGTACACCAGTCCAGGAGTTCCAGGTCGTGGGCCTTGATCTCCACGAGGGTGCAGCCGCCGGCCAGTGCGCACTCCATCACGCGCTGATGGTGCACGCCGCCCATGCCGGTGTGCAGGTGGAGGCGCGCCGCGCGATAGCACGCCGCGAGGTTGCCATCGTGCGCCAGCGGCCCGCGGGCGAACCGCGCCAGTGTCGGGTGGGTCTCCCAGCCGTTGCCGTAGAGATTCAACCGCCAGCCGCGCTCGACACACAGCTCCGCGGCCCACTCCAGCATCCGATGCCTCAGCAATCGCTCGGCGATCGGCAGGCCCGCGACACTCGCGAGCATCGCGACGTCTTCATCCGATGGGGTTTCCGATCGCTCGGCCGCGAGGGCGTCGTAGCAGAGCCGCGAGACGCCAGCGATATCGAGTGGGCACAAGTCCGGCGCGATCGCTCCGGCAACCGCCGGGAGCAATCTCGCGACGCTGGCGCGGAATCGATCGGGCATCGTGCCGCCGAGCGTGCGCACGAGCTCCTGCGCCGGATGGCTCTGATGGCTGACATACGCGATCTCGCACGCGTGGCGATCCAGCAGTTCCTGGTCGATGCTCGCGCCGGCGAACTTCTCTGCACTGGCCGGCACCGGGAACATCAGCACGTTGCAACGCGGGTAGCCGAACCGCTCGAACAACTCCGGGTGCAAGTGGCCCACCGTGAAATCCCGTGGCCCCAGCGCCCGGCCCGCTTCGCTCGTGAAGAGTTGCGGCATGCGATCCTGAATGAAGCACGCGAACGGCACGCGCGTCATCAGCGGCCCGAGCACCGCCTTCCGCGGATGGTTGATGCAGAGCACCAGATCAGGATCCAGCTTGAGCGCTCGCCGGTAGAGCTCCAGATTCGTCAATCGCGACGCGTCATCGGGCTCGATGACGACTTCGGCGTCGTGCCCCGCGCGCCGCAGCGCGCCCGCGATGTCCGCCGTCGAGTTCTTCACAAACGTCGAGAAACGCGTAGTGGTGAGCAAAACGCGCATTGCCCGATCCGCCGGGCCCGACCAACGCTCCACGGCCTGGGCGTCACCCCGCGCGTCCTCGCGGGCCTCCAGCTCGCGTGCGACGCGCTCGATCTCCGCGCCTTGCCGCGCCACGCAATCACTCACGACCTTGGCAACGGTCGTCGAGAGCGGCGTCGCTCCGACGACCTGACCGATGATCGCCAGCCCGAGTCGCTCGTTGAGCAGCGATTCCATCGACGCCAGCGCGCCGGGGCCAACGAGGATGTCCATCCGCGACTGGGACAACTCCGGCCGAAGATCACCATCGCTCAGCGCGTCGAGGAATCGGGCGATGTCAGGCTCAATCGCCACGATGCGATCGACCATCCCCAGCAGCTCGGGCGGACGGGCAACGAATGCACCAACGATCGTCGCGCCCGACGACACCCCGGCAAGATACAGCGTGCTCGCACGAGGCCCACTGGCCGCCGGGATCTTAGGGCTGCACATCCGCGTCGAGTTCGCCGCGACCGGCTGGAGCGCCGAGATCTCGATCGTGTGCCCCAGCGGCGACCGGAACACGCGCCGGCTCGCCAGCGACGCGGCCCACGTCTCCAGCGACGACGCCCGCACGTCCGGTGCAGGCATCGTTGTGTGAAACGGCGCGCCGACCGGGCGAGAGGCGATGGCATCGAGATTCTGGCGTGCGAACACCAGGCGCTGCGCGGGCGTGATCTCATCGGAGACCGATTCGCCAGCCGCGGCGTGCAAAGCCGCGATATCCGATCGCGCCGCCATGGCCCCCGTGAGCCGCGCCAGCACGAGGCGACCAAGCGAGTGAAACCCAAGGTCGATCAGCGCGCCGGCGCAGCGCGTCTGGATCTCGACGTCCGCCGCCTGCCCCTGCAACACCGCCGGCAACGCGAACGTCAGAAACGCCCACGGCTGCGTCTTGGCAAGGGCCACCAGATCGGCCCGCGACAGCCGGGCCGGGCCGGGTGCTGGGCCACCAACGCGACCGCCTGGCGCAGCAATCGCGCGATGACTGCCTGCTCCGGGGGTC
>JAIEQQ010000060.1 GCA_019747615.1 Phycisphaerales bacterium | reverse complement strand
CCGTATACCTCTCCGAATCGCTCTCGCTCGCACTCCTCGAGCTCCTGGTCCACCTCGACGACGAGTCGCTGCTTGAAAGCTACGTCGCGTTCGAAGTCCACGTTCCCGCATCGCTCATCAATCGCCCCGCGACCAAAGACCTGCCGCGACATTGGAGCCGCTCGCCGATCGACCGCGCGTCGCAGATCTACGGCGACCGATTCCTGACGACCGGCTCGCCCGAGGTCGCTCTGGCGCTGCCAAGCGTCGTCGTGCGCTCCGAGATCAACTACCTCGTCAATCCGCTGCACCCGCAGTTCGCCAAACTCCGGATCGGCAAACCGCAACCCATCCGCATCGACCGCCGCCTCCGCTGACCGAGCTCCTTTGCCCGATGTCAGTTTCTGACATATCCTGTTATCAGCAATGTCGCGACCTTTCCGGTAGTGTGCTTCATCTGCCGGGCAGACTCCACCCCGCTACCAGGAGCCCCCATGAACGTCTCCCTCACCAAGAAGCTCGAAAAATGGGTCCGCGACCAGGTCAAGGGCGGCAACTTCGAGACCGCCAGCGAAGTCGTCCGCGACGCCCTGCGCGACGCGATGCGGCGTGAGGATGAGCTCGCGCGACTTCGTGCCGACATCGCTGAAGGGATTGCAGACGCCAAGGCCGGTCGCACGCGCGTGTTAGATGATGCCCTGCTCAAGGAGATCCGTCAACGGTCACGCGCCCTGCGCGGAGCAACCAAAAGGAAGTCCGCGTGACGCGCGTCGAGCTGACGGACAACGCCGTGCGAGACCTCGCATCGATCCACGCAACCATCGCATCGCAAAGCCCGCAGAACGCCGATTCCGTCCTCCGTCACCTCGCCGAACTCATGAACTCGCTCGCGCAGTTCCCCAAGCGCGGCCGAACGCGATCGGACCTCGCCACCGGACTTCGTGCGATCGGCGTCGATTCGCACATGGTGTTCTACACGGTTCGCCCCCATTGCGTGACCATCCTCCGCGTGCTCCACGGCTCGCGCGATCACCTCGCCGCGTTCCGCGAATAGTCGCCTCAGCCCCCCCGACCCCAACCCCAACGAACGCTTCACACGCCACGTGGGCTCCGGTTTGACACGCGCCGCACAGAGCGCTGAAAGCAACCGATCGCCCGTACGCCGCGGCATCAGCGGTGTCTTGACCACAACGGGGCGGTTCTTTCGACAACGCTCGACCGGCTCCGGTGACGCTCACGCAAGTTCGCAGCCTGCCAAGGAGATCCCATGACCACCCTCGTGCCACGTCAGCCGTTCGGAAGAACTTCCCGCAGCCGCCGCGGCTTGGCGATCGTTGAGGTCGCATCGCTCGTAGCGCTCGCCGGCGTCCTCGCATCTGTCGGCATCGTCGCCAACCCCCTTGCGAAGTCACGCGAGAGCGCTCGGATGCTGAAGGACGCCACGCAGGTGCGAGTGATCTCGCAGGGCATGATCGTCTGGTCCAGCAACAACAAAGACCAGTACCCGCTGCCATCGCTGATCGACACCAGGAACACGACGGTCGCCGATATCGGCGAGGCGAAAGACACGACAGGCAACATCTTCTCCATCCTCGTCTTCAACGCCTCGATCACCGACGAGATCTTGGTCAGCCCGCTCGAGAACAACCCAAAGATCAAGATCCACGGCAACTACGCGTTCGTAAACCCCGCCGCCGCGGCGAACCCCGCGATGGCCCTGTGGGACCCCTCGCTCTCGGGCGATATGAACTCAGCCGCCGGTGGCCACATCAGCTACGCCCATCTTCAACCGAGCTCGGGCCGCCTCGCTCGATGGGCCAGCACCTTCAACGCCGAGGAAGCCGTCCTCGCAAGCCGCGGCCCGCAAATCACCGGCGTCACCGTGACCGCGCCGGATACCGCAACGCCAACCTTCGCCAACGACAAGAGCCGGACCTTCGGAGTCTTTCGATACGCCGCGAAGCCGGGCTTCTGGAGCGGCAACGTCGCATTCAACGACAACCACATCGAGTTCATCGCCAACCACTTCGCCCCCAAGACCGCGACGGTGACCAGCGCGCAGTACGAGGACGCCAAAGGCAAGAAGCTCCCCGACATGGCGTTCTACGACGAGCCCGACGACGCCGCGGGCATCAACAACGCGTTCGGCATCTTCATCAAAGCCGGCCCGAAGCGCGAGAACTTCGTCGGCGCGTGGGATTGAGCCCACGCGGCACGCGATCGCGCCGCGCCAAGCGAGTATCCAACGGCAAATCCGAGTATCGCGCCGACATAGATCGGATACGCGAGCACCACCCAGCTCACGAGCCAAAGCCCAAACATCACCAGCTTGGTCTTGCCCGACGACAGCCTGACGAAGTCAAAGTTCACCCCGTCACGCGCGACCGCAGATTATCCAGGCAGTTCATAAAGTTGATGTACGCGTCGTACGGGCTCTCGTACGGCGAGAAGTACTTGTGGACGTCGCCGTCGGCCCAGTACTTCGTGCACATGTAGTAGAAGTGGTCGCTGGTGGTGAGCTTGCGCCAGTCTTCCAGCGCGTAGCGGGCGTTGTCTTGGGCGGTCTGGTCTGAACCGCTGGCCGCCGCGGCTACTCGGGCCTTGACCAAACGCTCCAGTCGATACGTCTCGTTCAGCGCATTCGCCTGCATCGCGTTGCCGAGCCACGCACTGAGGTCTCGCTCCGTGTCGGCCCAACTGATGACGTGCGGCACGTCGTACTCACCGACGGGCTGGAACTGCGTCAGCGCCTCGGTCGGCGTGTTGAAGTGATTCTCACCCTTGGCAACGTCGAAGACCTTCTCCGGCATCGCGTCCAGGAACTTGAAGATCCCCGTGTCGGCCCACTGGTGCTCGCCGAAGGTCTCGTAGTCCATGAACAGGTTGCAGATGTAGCCGTTGCCGTTGATCTGGTTGACCCAGGTGGCGAACTTCTCAGCGCTCAGCGGCCACTCGCTCCAGCCGCGGTTGCTGAAGCGGAACGCGATGTCGTCCGAGAGGCGGTAGTTCTTCAGCAGCAGCGAGAAGGGTTTGCCCAAGGCGTTGTTGCCGGTGTGCGGCGGGCGATACAGGAAGTTCGGCGAGCGGTAGCCCAGCAGATTGTCCGTGCCCTCACAGATCGCCCCCAAAAACCGCGGCTTGCCATCCGGGCCCGTCATCGTACTGATGTAGTGCGCAAGGTCGTTGCTGTAGATCAGCTCCGTGTTGCGGAAGACCTTCGGCGTCTGGCCGAAGAGGTCCTGGATCTTCTTGGTGTGCGCATCGACCTGGGACTTGAACTCCTCGCGCGAGTACAGGAACGACAGCGAGTGGTAGTACGTCTCGCCGATGAACTCGCAGCAGCCGGTGTCGGCCAGGCGCTTGAAGATGTCGATGATGTCCGGGCAGTATTCCTGGAACTGGTCCAGCGCCACGCCGGTGATGGCGTACGACACCTTGAAGCGGCCCTCATGGCGCTTGACCAGATCAAGGATCAGGCTCGTCGCGGGGCGATAGCACTTGTCGGCCACCTTGCGGGCGATCTCGGCGTTCTTCTTGGTGTCAAAGTAAAACGGATCAGAATCAAAGACGCTGTAGCGCCGCAAACGGAAGGGCTGATGCACCTGGAAGTAGAAGACAACGGATGCCATATGGGGAGAGAGTAGCAGGAAAGCCGCCAGCGTTCAGCCCTCAGCCGTCAGCTTCGAACCTGTGGATGCGGCGGCGCATCTCAAACTTTGCTGGCGAGCGCCACCGAGCCAAGCTCCCGACCCCCGAGCCGGTACCCGCTTGCTGAAAGCTGAAGGCTGGCGGCTGAGGGCTCCCCTACGTCTTGATACTCGTGCCCATCGCGATCGCCGTTGGCAGCAATGCCAGCACCGGCAGGAAGACTGCCAGCTCCACCGGCAGGCCGGGGATCGGCGACAGGATCGCCAGCGTGCTGCCGATCAACGAGCCTATCGCCACCGGCGCACACTTGATCGACTGCAGCACCATGTTCTTCGGCTCGCGCGTCAGGAAGAACGGGATCGCCACGACCAGCGAGAGCACCACACAGATGTAGTTCGCCACGCGCCCCCACGCCACGCGGCTCAACTGTTCCTTCACGTCCGGCCGCAGCGTCGGGCTCAGCAGCAAATCCCCAATCTGCCCCCACGACAGATTCTGAGCGAACGACTGCCGCTCCAGAGCGATCAGCCCCGTGTCGTCCAAATCGCTCTTAAGCTGCGCGATCGGCTCGGGCCGACCGAGCTCCACCGGCTCGGAGCCCGATGAAGCGCTGGACGTCGCCCGCGCCCGCTGCACCACGCCCTTGGTCAAACGCCAGATCCGCGTCTGCGGGTCAAATGTCGCGCTCGAAGCGGAGATCTGCCCGATCGTCCGCCACTGCGCATCGCGCTCCCAGATCCGCACGTTCGTCATCGTGCGCGACGCCGGATCGAACCGGTCGGCGTAGAACACGCGACCCTCGCTATCGGGCCGCAGCGAGACGACGAACCCGGAAATATCCCGCTTGCCCGCCTCCATGTTGTCGCGGATCAGCAAGTGCGAGATCCGCGGCAGCACGAGCTCCTGATTCGCCACCTGAATCATGAGCATCAACGCCGCGACGACCATCACCGGACGCATCAACCGATACAGCGACACGCCGGAGGCCATCACGGCCACCAGCTCCCGCTGCCGCACGAGCTGCGCAAACGTGAACCCCATCGCCCCTACCAGGACCAGCCCGATCAAGAAGTTGTAGAGCTGCAGCAATCGCGGCCACCACAGATCCACCACCAGCAACGCCGCCGAGAGCAGCTTGCGCAGGCCGTGGAGTTCGGATCCGGCGGCGCTGGCGTTCTTCACCGCGGCGTCGGCGAACCGCTGCATGTTGAGCGACGCGTCGATCATCACCACGAATGAGAACAGGAGCACCAGCAAGATGGCGATGTTCGTGAGGTAGAGCCTGGCGATGTAGCGGTCCAGTGTGGTCAAGGTGCATTGTTGACACGTTGGGAAGGCTGGAGCGGAGTCGTTCGGGGCCGCTTCCTGATGCCGCGTCGAGCCCCACGTCGAACGCTAGTGGGCAAGCTCGGGCATTGATGTTGGCGGCTGATCACTGAGCGTGTGTAAGGGCTCCACCTCGACCCGCGTGACGAGTCGAACGCCGAGCGCATCGAGCACCTTTTTCGCCCGATCAACGGTGATGCCGTGGTACTCGTTGCGTTCATCGCGTGAGACCGCCGTCTCGTCGACGTTCAGCCGACGGGCGAGCTCACGCTGGGTCATGGCACGCGCGATCCGCAGCCCGATGAGGACTTGCCCGAGTCCGTGAAGGTTCTCGAACTCGCTGAACTGACCACGCTTGAGCCGCTCGTAGCTCTGAACCTCTTCCACCAACTGCATGTGAAAGGACTCCAGGGGCTCCCGGAGCTTGCCGATCTGGTCGGCGGTGAACCCCTGCTTCTTCCAGGCCTCGACGTGCTCGGCGAATCGCTTCCGCTCGGCATCGACGCGGGCGACTGCCTGCTGGTACTCGGTTTCATTTCGGATCATGATCTTCGCTCCTTGGTCACTTGGTGATTCTGATGATGCCCTTCGCGCTGCCGTTCGTGCGGCGCTGGCGGAACCACGCCGGGAACTCCAGAGCGTTTCCGTGTCCGTCCACGCCGGCGATCAGCCCGGTGTAGTGCGGGTAGAGCTCGACTCGATAGGCGTGCCACATCGGAAGTTGAAGTTTCGGGTAGCCGCGATGGGCCTTCCTGGTCCGGTGGTCCCACGTCCAGCACTTCGCCGGGTCGATGAGGTTGAGGTCGTGCTCCAACTGTCCGGACGCGAAGCGGAGCGGATCGCACGCGAAGTAGCCGTCGATGTCGTTGGGATGGTCCTTGTCTTCAACGAAGGACCCATCGATGAAGATCTCGTCGATCCCGACCTGGTGAAGCTGCCCGACCATCACGCGCAGGTTGTTGACCAGCACGTGCCTCCATGTCGCGTCCCAGACGGGATGGTCCTTGGGCTGTCCCGGCCCGAGCACGAGGATCGACTCCTCCAACTCGTCCAAGGTCATCACGTAGTCGCCGGGCGGCAGGACACCGTCCGGCGTGAAGTTGGGCAGTTGTGGCATGGTTCTCCCCTGATGCCTGTCATACTCAACAGTATCGTCATACTATACGAATACGTCAAGTCATTTGTTCCCGAGACGGCTTGTAATGGCTCTTCAGGATCCAAACAATAACCGACAATTGGTTGCGAGTGCTGAGCAAGCGGCGCCTCAACCCGGCCCGACCGTCTTCGCAGCCGGGCAGTCGCCGCAGGTCGGCTCGCCCGCTGGCACCACCTCACGTGTACCGATACCCCTTGCCCGGCGTCGCCCGGGCGTCGATGTTAATGATCATGTACCGCAGGGCATCGCACGCGTGGTCGTTGCCGTCTTTCACCGGGTCAATGCACTCGCGACGGTCCGGGTCGTAGTGGTATCGCGACATTGCCTCGATGAGCTTCACGCAACGCGCGTGAATCAACACCCGCGGCTCGACCTGAACGCTCATGTGCCCTGCCGCACGCTCACCGTCGCGCTGGCTCTCTCGCCCGCCCCGCACCAGAAACAGCGCCGGTGCGAGCCGCGCTTGCACGAGCCGGACACCCTGGTGGACGCCGATCCGCTTGGCGAGAGTCTCGAAGCCCGCGCGCTTCAGCAGATCCGCGGCGCTCAGCAGCGTTTGCTCGTTCTTGGCACATCCCGCCGGGTCGATTCCCACCCACGCGGGGCGACCCCAGCGACTGTTGATGATCCGCTCCACGTGCGAGCCCGTCGCCTCACCGCTCACCACAGACTCATCAATGACACGCAACGAACCATCCGCACCCAGCAGCGCCCACAAGATCACGGCGGGGCTGCGAACGCCGAAATCCATGCCGCAGATGAGCGTTGGTGCCTTCGCCCCAGTCATGACCGGCACGACCGGGCTCGGTGCGAGCGGGTCCGCGTTCGGATCGGGCTGCTGGCCCGCGATGACGATCTCTGAATCAAACACGTGAATCGCGGGATCGAACTCGGGATACACCGAATCACTCCGGCTCGGACGCCCGCAGAGCATCTCGCTGCGCCACTGCGAGACGCTGACGCGGGCTTTGGCGCTCAGCGCGTCATCGATCTGAAAGTGACCCGCAACGCTCGCCAGCCGAAGCTTCGCTCGCCCGCCACACTCAACGCGCAGGCCGCAAGGGTCGCACGGGCGATCGTCCGGGCAGTGTTCCAGCACATCGATCACACCCCAGCGAAAGAGCACGCGCCCCTCCGGCCGCGCTCGCGGCAAGCGACCGTCACCGTCCGCAGCAGCCCCATGCGCTCCGCCACCCGCCTTGCCTGGCCCGTCGCAGATCGCCGCCCCCTCGATTGTCGGGATGACCATCGGTGCCGATTGCATCTGCAAGGCCTCTTGTCCGCCCTGGCAATCGCCGACGATTCGCCACATCAGACCCATCGGCCGGTGCATGGTCGAGAGCGCCTCGATCGAGCCGCGCACGCGCGTGCCCCACGGGCCGTGGAGTTCGAGCGATCGCGTGGTGAGCTGGATCGCATACCAGACATCGGATTTGAAGAGCTCGACCTCGTCGCAGCGGACCTTCTGCACGCGCGTGCCGCGGACCGCGGCTTCGGACTGCGCCAGGATCTCGGCGCGCGATCCGCTGCTGAAGCGGACGCGTTTGTCGGTGATGCCTCGCGCCGAGAGGAGCCCGCGGATGCGCGGGCGCTCGACGAGCGTCGTCAAGTACTCGTGCATGCGGTGGGATTGCTCGAGCGATCCGCCGAGGATGCGGATCTCGATGCCGGGCTTGAAGATCATGTCCAGCAGAGTCGCGACGGCGCCGAGGAAGGTCTTGCCGCCGCCGCGATTGGCCCAGACGCAGCAATCGGCGGGTGCGCGTTCGTGCGGCTCGATGGCCGATGACGGATCGAGCGGCTCGCCGTCGGGCGGCGGGAATCGACGCCCCTCAAAGAAAGCGTGCGACAGATACTCCAGCGGGATCGACGCCGGCGCCAGCAGCGGCACGCGCGGCGTGACGATGTCGAACTCTCGCAACAAGAACTCCCGCAGCTCGCCGGGATCTGTCGGCGGTTTCGTTGGGTCCAGCGTGTCGATCACGTGAGCCGCGGGAGCTTCGGTGATCGACGCGACCTCCGGCGGCGCCGGCGACCGGCGCGATGCGTTGCTCCGGCTCGGTTTCGCGCGTGCGTTGCGTGAGCGTCCGGTTGAGCAACGCGATGGAGATGCCTTCGGCGCAGAAGCGCCTTTGTTCTTGCGTGGTTTCACCTGTGTCCCCCTGTGTGTGATTGACTTCGAACGCGTTGCTGAGGCATCGCGTGACGGCGCTTGGTCAGTTCGTGGTCATCGCGTGGCTGCAATCGCTGGGCGGTGCGGCACACATCGTCGCGGCGTGCGACAAAGAACCGTGCACGAACGCGGCGCGATCGCTGAGGATCGCGCTGCCGGCGATTGGTGCGATCAGTTCGAATGCCGCGTCGCACTTGCCCCGCGACGCGCGGCTGTCGTTCATCCATCGCCGCAGCGCCCGCTCGACGGCCGCCGCGCGCGATTCGCCCAGCCGTGTAGCGTTGATCGCTTCGGGCTCCAAGAGCAGCCGGGCGGGCACGCGCAGCTCTCGCAAGCGATTGATCAGCTCTCGCTCGCGACTCGCTGGCGGGCGGGGCACGCGCCGCAATCCCGCGGCTTCAAAGAACGGGCACGCGCCGGCCATGGCGGCGATCCCCTCGGTCAGCGGCGTCAGCGGCTCGCGCAAGTACGCTCGAACGAGCGCCGTCGAGAGGCCGACGCCCCGATGGCGCTGATCGATGATCACGCGCGAGATGCACCGGACGAACTCGTTGACGATGCGGGCTCGCTCCGCCATCGACATCAGCGGGAAGGTCGATCCAACGCCGAAGTGCTCTGGCCAGGCGACCGCGCGCCACGAGGCGTTCAGCACCGGGCGACTGATGACGAGCACGCCCGCGAGCTCTCGCGTCGCCCGCGTTCGCGCCGCCAGCACCAGCTCGATCGTCGCCGGCGGCCCTGCGCGATAGTGCGACGGCGCGAGCGAGAGTGCGTCGGCCCGCGTGCCAGGGGCGATGTCGAATCCAGTGAGCAATGAGCAACGGATCATGGGGTTTCTCCGGCTTGCGGTGTTGTCTGATCAGGTGCAGCCGACGCGCGCGTGTGAACGGCCGGCGACCGGTGCGGGTGAAGGTGGACGTGCATGTCCGGGCAGAGCGCATCGCCGAGATCGTCGTGCGATGTGCAGACGATCAGCGAGCGGGGCCTGTCCGAATCTCGCCGGACAGCCCGTGCGATCGATGAAGCGCACGACATCGCGGTCGCTCGATCCAGCACTGCCAGAAACTCGTCAGCCAGCAGCACACGCCGCCGGCGATCGCGATGCGTCGAAGCAAGGGCGATCGCCAGCGACAACCGCGCACGCTGGCCCTCAGAGAGCTCGCGCGGCAGGCGATTCAAGAGCCTGGCCTCAGCGAGCCCCGCATCACCAAGCTGGCGAAGCCAGAGCGACGGAGCACTCGTGGGCGAAAGGTCAATCACGCGTGTCGTCGAATCGCGCGTCGTCAAAGCTCTCGGTCGCACGCACCGCACACCACGGTCCCGCAGTTCGCGTCGCACGCCTCGCAGCAGCGTGGATTTTCCGGTGCCCGATGCGCCGGTGATCAGGATGACCGAGGGCGATTGCGACGCGGCGAACGCCGCGATCTCGCGGGCGATGGACTGGTGCAGCGCGAGCTGTCGAGCGTCGAGCGCTGGCCGCTTCGCGAGCGCTCGAAGCGGGAGCCCAAGCGCGATGGAGGCATCGATGAGGCGCCGGGTCATCGGGTGCTCCGGCTGTGGGTGCTCTGCGGAAGGCGGTTGGCGGCGGCTTTGGAGGTTTCGGCCGCGAGCATGGCCAGCACGGCGTCTCGCTGGCGGCGCACGCTGTGATAGGTGAACTTCAGCGCGTTCTGAGCGCCCTTGAGCGACCGCCCGCGCAGGAAGACCTCGGTGGCGACGCGGGCCATCGTCGGGTTCCAGTGCGCCCGCTGGCGAAGGACGAACGCAAACTGCGGCGAGAGCACCCGCTTGGCCAGCTCGCGGACTCGACGCTGCACCTGATGGGCCGGCACGTTCGCGAGGCGAGCCACGAACGCGCAGCTCTTGCCCTCGGCGTAGATCGCCTGCAGCAACGCCCGGTCGTGCTCGTCCAGCACTTCGGCCCGTTGCAGCACAAGCTCCGCCATCGTCTGCGAGGCCTCGCGCCGTTCGGTTCGTGCGGCCGCCCCCGCGGCGTCAAAGTCTCGGACCTCGATCGGTTCATAGGTCATGATCGGCTCCTGGTCGGTGTTGGCCCTGAAAAGTTCACTTGACTGTGAACTTCCTATTTGATACTGTTTGGGTATGGTTTGGCAAGGCCCCGAATCCAAAAGTGCAAAAGATCTCGCGCAAAGCCGTCGTGACACGTCAGAAAGTCACGCCGCCCACACCACGCCCGAGGCTCGCACCGGCGGTGCGCGCGACGCCGATGGCGAGCACGCTGAACGC
>JAIEQQ010000613.1 GCA_019747615.1 Phycisphaerales bacterium | reverse complement strand
CAGACCAACATCATCGCCAACATGCTCCAGCCGTTTTACGTCCACGGCGTGAAGGCCATGACGATCGGCAAGCTCGTGGACCCGGAGAAGCCGCTGATCTGGCGCGGGCCGATGGCGCACGGCGCGTTCAAACAGCTTGTCGAGCAGACGCAGTGGGGCGAGCTGGACTATCTCATCGTCGATCTGCCGCCGGGCACCGGCGACGTGAGCTTGACCATGGCGCAGCTCATGCGGTTGACTGGCGCAGTGGTCGTGTGCACGCCGCAGATGGTGGCGCAGGACGACGCGGTGCGCGCGGTGCGGATGTTCCAGCAACTGGGGATCGACGTGCTGGGCGTCGTTGAGAACATGAGTTACTTCGTCGCGGAGGATGTGACGCCGGCGCGGGAGTATGACCTCTTCGGGCGCGGGGGCGCGGAGATGATGGCGCAGCGGCTAGGGCTGCCGTATCTGGGGGCAATCCCGATCACGATCGCGCTGCGCAAGAACGGCGACGAGGGGAACCCGAGCGCGAACTTCCAGGGGTCGACCCGTCTGAACGCGGCGCTGGAGAACATGGTGACGAACTTCGAGGGCCAGGTCGGGCTCGCGGCGATTCGGGGCGGTGCGCGGCCGACGTTAAGCGTGAGTTGAGTGCCACGCTCGCGGCGGCCGAGCTCTTTCTGGCTTGGATCAGGCCCCGAGCGCTGCGCGTTTGCCCGCGACGAACTTCTCGTGATGGGTGAGGTGGTCGATGTAGCCTTGGACCATTTGCGCGAGGGTGACTTTGCCGCGTTGGTTGTGGATACCGGCGCGGTCGAAGGCCTCGGGCGGGAGCGTGCGGAGCCAGGCGGCGCAGAAGCGCCGGTTGGCCAGGAAGAGATCGTGGACGAGCGCGAGGTCGGTGCGTGAGTACGCGAGGGCATCGGCGAACGCGGTCTCGTCATAGGCGATCAGGAGCGGGAGCTCCTCGCTGGCGATGCGGCGCATGCGGTGCGTCGCCGCGAGGTCGCTGTCGAGCAAATGGACGATGACTTCGCGGACGCTCCACGTGCCGGGGGCGATGCGCGTGTCAAGCTGCTGCGGGGAGAGGCCCTTGCTCAGTGCGTTGAGGCGCGCGGCGCCGGCTTCGTATTGATCGATCAGTGAGGCGATGTGTGCGGCCGACATTGCGTGGAGCTCCGGGTTCGATATGGCGCGACGCCCGGAGCGTATGGCGAGGATCGCGCGACGGCGCGAGATCAGTGCCGACTACGATCTCGCGTGCTGATCCTGACTGTCATCCAGGGGCCGGACAAGGGGCGCACGTTCGAGCTGCCGGCCAACGAGCCGCAGCTTGTCGGGCGCTCTAGCGAGGCGCTGCAGCTCATCGACACGACCATCTCCAGACGCCACGCTGAGCTGACGCCCGACGCGGGCGAGTGGTTCATCCGTGATCTGGGCTCGCAGAACGGCACCTTTGTCAACGCGCAGCGCATCCACGATCGGCTGAAGCTGCGCCCGGGTGATCAGATCCGCACCGGATCGACGCTGCTGGTCTTCGGAAAATCCGACGCGCGCCCCGAGTCGTCGGCGGTGCGGTTCGTTCGCCACATGGACTCGGCGGTGCGCGCGTCCATCGTGAGCAACGAGGACTCGGTGATCCTCTCTGACCCCGAGCCCAGCCACAGCGCCATCGAGCACCTGCGCATCATCTACGCGCTGACGCAACTGACCAGCCAGATCCCCGATCGTGAGCAGTTGCTCCAGGGCGTTATGAATCTGATCTTTGACGAGTTTCGCCCCGAGCGCGGCGTCGTCATGCTCACCGAGACGCCCGAGCAGCAGAGCGGCAGCGTGCCGCCGACGCCGGCGGTCGTGCGGTTTGCCAGCGAGACGGCCGCGGGCCTCGCGGGCGTCGGCGAGAGCGGCGGGGTGCCAATTGCCGAGCAGATCACGGTTTCTCGCACGATCCTGAGCCACGTGCTGAAGAAGAACGAGGGCGTGCTCAGCAGCAACGCCATGGCCGACCCGCGCTTCGCCGGGCGCTCGGGCTCGCCGAACGACTCGATCGCGACGCTCAATGTGCGGTCTGCGATTTGTTCGCCCATTCGCTCGCGCGATCGCACCTTCGGCGTGCTCTACATCGACTCGACGATCACCAACTACACGTTCACCACTGAGCAGCTTGCGCTGATGAACGCCATCGGCCAGCACACGGGCCTGGCGATGTCCAACGCCGAGCTGTATCAAGAAAAGCTGCGAAGCGAGCGACTCGCGGCCATGGGCGAGACCGTCGCCAGTCTCAGCCACTCGATCAAGAACATCCTCCAAGGCCTGCGCGGCGGCGCTGACGTTGTCGAGATGGGCCTGCGCAAGGAAGACCTCAAGATCGCTCGCGGCGGCTGGGGCATCCTCAAACGCAACCTCGACCGCATTATCTCGCTCACGATGAACATGCTCGCGTACTCGCGCCCGCGCCCGCTGGAGCTTGAGCTCACCAAGATCGGTCCGCTGCTGGAAGACTGCGCGCAGTTGCTCCACGACCTGTGCGAAGCTCGCGGCGTCGCGCTGCTGGTCGACGCCGACCCGGACATGCCGCCGGTGCCGGTGGACTCGAGCCAGCTTCACCAGGCGGTGATGAACCTCGCGACGAATGCGGTTGAGGCGGTGGATGCCAAGACGGGTGTCGTGACGGTGCAAGCGGGCTTCCGCAGCGCCGGAGGGCGCGCTGATGGCGCACGCGCGACGACGCCGAGCGGCGAGATGTTCATTCGCGTGATCGATAACGGCCCGGGCGTGCCGCTGGACGTTCGCCAGCGCATCTTCGAGCCGTTCTTCACCACCAAGGGCCTGCGCGGCACCGGCCTGGGCCTCGCGGTGACCAAGCGCATCGTGCAGCAACACGCCGGCGCAATCTCGCTGGACAACGCACCCGGCGGGCGCGGCGCGGTCTTCACGATGACGATCCCCGTCGAGTCCTCCGGCACGATCGACCCGAGCCAGACGACCGCGACGAGGCCCGAGCAGCGAAGGCCGATCTAAACGGCGCTGCGCGACGCATCGATTCTCCTTTGAACGAATGAACGCTTGAGTGTTCATGGCGTGGACCACCGCGATCGCGGGTGCGGCGGGAGATGGCGTAAATCACTGGCGGAAATGGCGGTTTTCACGTTGCTCGGCGGACGCACTCATTGGTGAGTTCTCCGAGAGTGGAACGCTTCGCGCAAGCTTCACCAAACCGTTACGCGATCGAGCGCCACTTCTCGCTGCGCGCCGGTATCGTCAGAGTGCAGTGAGCGTGCGTGCATCTGGTTCATCCTGAGACGCGCACCAGCAACAACTCGGACGTATGTGTACCCCCCGAATTGTGAGCATGCGCGTGCTTGCCGGCGGTGTACATGGGTTTTCCGCGCGTCTACAGATGCGCATTCTTGGAGGAGAGAACGATGAAGTGTTCCGCTTATGCTCTCGTGCTCGTTGCTGGCCTGACCGGCTCAGCGTTCGCCCAGAACCGCGGCGTCAGCACCAATGTTGACCCGTACCTGCGTCCGGTCCTGCCGGGCATTCAGACGGTGTCGATCCTCACCGTGGGTGAGACCGCCGCGAACGGCTATCAGATGATCGGCGTTCCGGACGGCCTCGGCGCGTTCAACCTTGCCAACGGCACCGAGTTCTCCCTGCTGATGAACCACGAGATCGCGGCCACCGCGAGCACTGTGCGCGAGCACGGCAATCGCGGCTCGTACGTCAGCAACTGGAACATCAACCGCTCGACCAGCGGCGCCAACGCCTTCCGCGTCTCGTTTGGCCAGGACCAGACCCAGGCGGGCGGCGTGAGCAACTGGAACACCACGCTCAACGGCGGCGCGGGCGGTTACGAAGTCCCCGCCGCGGGCTCGGCTTCGCTGGCGTTCAACCGCTTCTGCTCGGGCGACCTGGCTCCGACCAGCGGCCTGTACAACCCGCTGACGGGCAACGGCACGCAGGATCGCCTGTATCTCACGGCTGAGGAGAACCGCCCTCCCTTCGGCACCTATGGCCGCGCGTATGCCTTTGTCGCCACCGGCGCCGAGGCACGCACGCAGGTACAGCTGCCCCGCTTTGGGCGCATGAGCTTCGAGAACACCGTGGTGAACCCGTACCAGAACCACGACCTGACGATCGCGATGGCGCTGGATGACTCATCGGCTTCGACCGCGACGAACGATCCGACCAACCCGCCCAGCGAGGTCTACATGTACGTCGGCACCCGCACCAACACGGGCACCGCCGTGGACCGCGCCGGCCTGACCAACGGCAACCTGCACGGCATGCAGGTCCGCGTCAACAACAACATCGTCACGACCGAGAGCAACGCCAACGTCTTTGGCACCAGCTCGCCGGTGACCAGCGCTCAGTTCTCGTTCACCAACTTCGGCAACGTCTCCAATGACGACGGCTTCGGCCTCCAGACGCAGTCGATCGCCAACGACGTGTTCCGTATGCAGCGCGTCGAGGACGGCGCTTGGGACACCCGCGCCGGCCAGGAGAATAACTTCTACTTCGTCACCACCGCCACCGCCAGCACCCAGTCTCGCCTGTGGCGCATGAGCTACACCGACATCACCAACCCCACCGCCGGCGGCACCATCGAGATGCTCTGGCAGTCCAGCAACCCGCTGAACGCAGCCAGCGGCCTGGCCGGCACCAGCGCCGTGCAGTCTCCCAACGGCGTGCGCATGATGGACAACATGTGCCTGGATCAGCACGGCAACATCATCATCACCGAGGACGTCGGCGGCAACAACGTGCTCGGGCGCGTTCTCCTGTTCAACATCGCCAGCGGCCAGATGAGCGTCATCGCTCAGTTTGATCCGGCCTCGTTCGCCACCGGCGGCGCGACGTTCCTCACCATCGACGAAGAGTCCTCCGGTGTGATCGACGCCGAGAGCATCCTCGGTCAGGGCTGGTTCCTGATCGACGTGCAGGCCCACTACGCCAACGGTTCGACGCTCGTCGAGGGTGGGCAGCTCCTGGCCATCCAGATCCCCACGCCCGCGGGCGCGGCTCTGCTGGGCCTGGCGGGCGTCTTCGCCAGCCGTCGTCGTCGCGCGTGAGTTTGCTGTCGTGATTGACCAGTTCGTATGACAGTACACGCAGGGCCGTCTTCCACGGGGGAGGCGGCCCTGTTCAGTTCGTAGTCACGAGTCGCGAGTTCCGAGTGGAAAAGCGTGGGGATTGAGACTTCTGGCTGAACGCTGACCGCTGAAGGCTGACGGCTCCCTCAGCCCCCCTTGGCCGGATCCTTCCCCAGCTCAATCGCGGTGATCTCTGCGAGGCGGCGTTCGTGGCGGCCGCCTTGGAAGGGGGTTGCCAGCCAGGTCTCGACGATCTTCTCGATGAGGCGTTGGCCCAGCAGGTCTGCCGAGAGGCAGAGGATGTTGCTGTTGTTGTGCGTGCGTGAGACTTCGGCGCTGAGCTCATCGTGGGCGAGGGCGGCGCGCACGCCGTGGACTTTGTTGGCGGCGATGCACATGCCGATGCCGGTGCCGCAAATGAGGATCCCGCGATCGACCTCGCCCTTGGCCACCGAGTTTCCCACGGCGTACGCGGGAATGGGGTAGTCGCATGTGTCGCCGGTGAGGGCGGAGTGGACCGCGACCTGGTGGCCCATGGACTTGAGGCGGTCAACGAGAAGGCGGGCGCTGCTGGCGCCGCGATGATCTGCTCCCAGGCCGATGTTCATGTTCCAAACTCCTGCAGTCTGCGAGTGATCATGTCTCGCATCGCAACCGCGAGCGAAGCGTAGTGGCGCGCCGGGCCGCCCAGTGGATCGGGGATGTCGTCGCCGCTGGGGTCAAGCACGCTGGCCTTGCCGGCGACGCTGGGGTCGAGCTTGAGGACCGCGTTTAGGTGCGAGCGCGTCATGGTGTAGATCGCGTCGGCCTCGCGCAGCATCAGCGGCGTCAGGGCGTGAGCGGTGCCCGAGGGCGGGGCGAAGCCCAGGGCACGCACCGCGGCGACGCCCTCGCGCGTCGGTGCGCTGCCGAGTTCGGCGTGCAAGCCCGCGGACGAGGCGACCATCGGGTAGCCCGCCTCCACACCGGAGTTCGCATCGCCCTGCTCGCTTGTCCTGGCCCAGAGACCCGACGCGATCGCCTGGGCCATCGGGCTGCGGCAGGTGTTGCCGGTGCAGACAAAGAGCACGCGCCGCGTGAGCAGGCGTAGCACGTACGCGCGATCAAAGACGCTGGCGCGGATGAGGTCCCACGAGCCGTCGCGCTGAAGCCTGATCAAGGCGGAGTGGCGGCCCAAAGCTGGGGCGTTGGATTCGAGCGTGAGCCCCGGGGCGATGGCGGCACGCTCGAGGATGTTCAGTGCGCCGGCGAGATCGGTGGCGCCCTTGTCATCGTTGTGGCCGAATCGCAGCTTCTCGGCGATGACCGGCCACGGCGCGCGATGGAGCATGTCGCTGAAGACACCGGACGCCGGGACACGGGCGAAGACGTGCGCAGTGTCGTCGACCACCGCCGGCTCGAGGCCGGCCGCTCTCATGGGCAGTGCGTCGCGTTCAAGCAGCGGGAGCATGAGCGTGAACGGCCCCGGCCAAAGCTTCGACATGACCCAGCGATGCCGCGCCGTCAGGCTCGGCAGCGCGAGGAAGACGTGATCGGCGGTGGGGGCGTGCCATGTTGAGGGGGACTGATCCGGCGCGGCCTGCATGGCGAGCCGCGCGCTGAAGAGTCGGGCGAGGCCGTCGGGCGAGGCGCGGGTGGCCAGGGCATAAATCGTGTCGGTGCCGACAACGACGAGACCGTCGGCCGCCGCGGCGACGCAGGCTTCGATCAAAGCGGACGTCCCGAGAATCGCCGGCGCAGGGCGAGAGCCCGGGGCTCCGGAGTCGGAGCGTGGATCACGATTGACGAGGTTGACGCCGTCGGCACACATCTCACTGCCAGTATCCGTTTGAAGTCGCCGGAGTTCAACAGAAACCCGCTGGGCGGGGCCAGTTCCGCGAGAATCGCGGGCGGTTCGTGTTGTGTTTGTGCCAAAGCTGGGTGAATTTGAAGCCGCGACGGCCCGGAGCGATTAGACTTCTGGTCGCAATCGCGGTCGAGGTGGATCAGGCGACCGACGTATTGCGAACAGAGTCGTACCGGCATCCCTTTCGGGGCTGCTTGGCGGCGGTCATGTCCTCGATGGGTTCGGATTGTCCAGGAGCGCGTCCATGAATCAGAAGCATCCCAAGATCAACGCACGACGTGGGTTCTCGATCGTCGAGCTCTTGGTAGTGTTCTTCATTATCGGGCTGGTGATGTCGATCCTGATCCCGGCGATCAGCGGCGTGCGCCAGACCGCCCGGCGCGCCAGCACGAACGCGACGATGAAGGACCTGGCCGCGGCGAGCAACTTGTTCGCGACGGATCGCAAGGGCCAGACGCCCGGTTACTTCCCGCCGCCGCTGATGGGCGATCAGGAGAACGGCGACACCCGCGGCATGTCGGCGATGCAGAACATCCTGCTGGACCTCTCCGGCGGCGTGGCGCAGAACCAGACCCGCGATATGGGCGGCGGCAGTCCTTGTGATGAGCAGAATGGCCCGAACGTGGTCGAAGTCGGCCCCACCTCGACCAATGTCGTTCGCGTGAACCTCGGCGCGATCGGCGCGCCGACCAAGGATCTGGCCAAGGGCACAATCGTCAACGCGTACTTCAACCCCGATCGCGGCGCGCTTGTTCGTCAATGCAACGACGCCCAGCGCCTTGCCACCTCGCCGCAGGATCACTACGCGATGCCGGAGCTTGTGGACGCGTGGGGCAATCCGATTCTCGCGTGGTCGCGTGATGAGCGCTCGACCGCGGTCTTCTCGTCCGTAAACAGCGGCGCCGGCGGCGCCACACCGGCGAAGTTCTATTGGGCTTCGAACGCTGGCATCCTGCGGGCGCAGGCGCTCGGACGCTCGGGGCGCGACCACTCCACCGCCACCAGCACGCTGTACAGCATGATCGGTGGCGGGGCGGTCGGAGGCGGCAGGGTTGTCGATGGCGCGGGTGCCTCGTGGGCCATGGGCGCGCTGCTGGGCAATCCGGCATTCCCTCGCCCAAAGCTCAACCCGGGCGACCGGGACCTCCCGGCGCAGTCGCGTGGTGCTTTGGTCTTCCACTCCGCAGGGCAGGATGGCTGGTTCCTAGGTTCTGAGGACAAGGGCGGGCGAGCCGCGGGCGGGCCGCTGGGGCCCGGCAGTTCGCTGCTGGATTTCACGGCGAACGTCGACCCGATCGCATTCTTTGACGACATCCTGAACAGCGCCCTGAACTGAACAGGGCCTTGCGCTGAAGAGGCTCATGAACTGCACAGCCTCGCGCTGAATGCGCCGTCGATGATCGGCGTGGTCGATGACGCGATGACGCGTTCGGGTATTCTCTACGCTGGCACTTCGCGGCGCCTGATGCTGCTGGCTTGACAGCGGCGGCTCAGGATGTCATTGTCGGTGCGTGGCGAGTTTGATCGCAGACCGATCTCATCGTGAGCGTGGTGGCGAGCGGGCCGCGGCGGCGGTGATCGCGTTGCATCGTGCGCCAGCGTCACCGGCCCGGCGCGGGGTGTGGGCGCTTGGCGCGATGGTCTTGGGCATTCTCGGCGCACGAGCGATCAATGCGCCGGGCGTACTGCCGGAGCCGATCTCGCCCGCGGCGTGCTTTGGCGTGGTGTGTCTGCTGGCGGCGCTGGCGGGCGTGATGCGATGGGGTGTCGCGCGGGTGTTGCTATGGGTAGCGATGGTGTTCGTGGGCGCGGGGGCGTGGTCGCTTCGCGTGGATCACGCGCCTCAGGATGAGCTACGCCAGATGCTGAGTGCTCGCGAGGCTCGCGAGCCGTCGGCGAGTGGTTCGGGCGGAATCGCGAGCGACGCGAGCCCGTCGGAACGGGCGATCCCGATCGCCGTGGTTGGGTATCTGCGATCAGACCCGCGCCAGTATGTGATCCCGCCGGTGTGGGCGGACGTGGCGTGGACGCCGGGGGTGTTTACGCGCGTCGAGCTTGCGATCCGTCGCGTCGGCGATCCGGGCTGTCCGATCGCGGACATGGTCCGCAGCGAGGGCGTGGTGAGCGTGATCGTGCAGGGGCGATTTTCTACGGCGCGGGCGGGCGATCTTGTCCGCGTGACGGGGGAGCTCCGCGGGCACCCGGGCCCGGCAAACGCGATTGATACGGACTTTCGGCCGCGACATGCGCAGGCGGACAACCTCGGCGTGGTGCTCGCGGCCGGCTGCGAGCGGATCAGCCCTCAAGACGCGGCGCCCGACGGAGAGGGGTTGATCGCCGGCTCGCAGCGGGCCTGGTCGGCGATGCTCGGATCGCTGCGTCGAGCGGCGGAGGCGGGCATGATGCTCAACGCGCGCGATGGCCGGATTCACGACGAAGCTCGGGGCGATGCCGACACGCGAGCGCCGGCCCGGGCGCTCATCGGCGCGATGCTCCTGGGCACCGAGGGTCCGGAACTTGCACCGATCAATCAGTCGTTCGCGCGGCTCGGGCTGATTCATGCGCTGTCGATCAGCGGCTTTCACCTGGCGCTGCTGGCGGGCCTCACGCTCTTGATCCTGCGGCTCATCGCGGACTTCGGTCGCTGGGAATACGCGATCGTTGCGGCGGTCGTCGGCGTGTATGTGCTCGTGGTTCCGGCTGATGCGCCGGTGATCCGAAGTGCCGCGATGATCGGGGCGTTTCTGCTCGCGGCGGCGCTGGGCCGCGCGCACGATCGGGTCAACACGCTGGGCTGGATCGCCTGCGGGCTGCTGCTTGCTCGCCCGGCCGATGTGCTCTCGCCGGGGTTTCAGCTCAGCGTCGGGGTCACGGCGGCGCTCATCTGGCTCTCGCCCTGGGCCGGTCGCATGATGAGCGAGCCGGAGCTCAAGGGCGTGCGCAGAACGCCCGTGCAGCTCGCGGCGATCAGGATCAAGCACGCGCTGGTCGCCAGCATCGCCACGGCGCTCGTGGCGTGGCTGGTCAGCGCGCCGACGATTATCGACCACACCGGCATCGTCGGGCCGATGGGATTCATCTCGAGCCTTCTCGCGCTGCCGGTGCTCACGCTCACGCTCTGCTGCTCGTACGCGGCGCTGGGCGCGGGGCTGATCGCGCACGCCGCTTCGGCGATCGCGCCGGCGTGGATGCTCGGAACGATCAACGCACCGGCCGTGATGCTCTGGTCACTCACCGAGTGGCTCGCGCAGTGCAGCCTGAGCATCGCGAACTTGCTGGACACGCTCCCGGGTGGCGCGTGGGCGTGGCCCGCGATGCCGACGTGGTGGACGATCTTGGCCACCGTCAGCATCTGCGCCGCCTTGCGATGGGGACGCTCGGCGGCGCTGGCGGTGTCGATCGGGCTCGGGCTCAGCGTGCTGTATGTCTCGCTGGCGATCCTGTCGCCCGGCACGCTGCGCGACGCCGGAACGGCGCGGCTGATTGAGGTGGACGCGGGGAACGGGCGGTGCGTCGTCGTTCGAGATGACGCGGGCGATGGCGTGATCATCGACGCCGGCAGTACCTCGCCATCGAATGCCGGGGCGCTGCCATCGCTGGCGT
>JAIEQQ010000365.1 GCA_019747615.1 Phycisphaerales bacterium | reverse complement strand
CTCTCGGCACCGAGCACGTAGCGCTCAACGCGCCCGCCGCTGACGCCCGGCGTCGGATTCTCAAGCATCCGGCGCGCGTCGTCGAGCACCAACCGCTCAAACTGCCCGCCGCCAACGGTGCCGATGATGAGGGCGGGCGACGTCGCGTCATCATCGCGGCCCGGCTTGGCGGGGTCGGCGGAATCGTGCGATCGGTCAGCGGCTGGACCGGGCAGGCAGATCATCATCGCGCCCGGCCCGCGCGGGGTTGATCCCTGGGCGCGGATCACCGTGGCCAACACGAACGCCCGGCCCGCGGCCGCGGCCTTCGCTGCCTCGTTCAAGACCATCGCCGCCTCGGTCATGGCGGAGTGTACGCGAGATCCGCCGCCCCACCCCCCACTCCCCAACCCCCGCCGCCCGCACTGCTCGAACATGGGCTCAGCGAGCCGCGATCTGGCGCCGCAGGCTCATCAACCCGCACAGTTGAGGTCGCCCTCAAACGACCCCCCGCCCGTCCGCTTACACTTGGCCCGTGAGCGAAGCCCCACCGATGATCGAAGCCTCCGCCGGCGCGCTGATGCGCGCGTTCGCCGTGTTGGAGCGCCTGCAGGCGACCAACGACCTGGCCGAGGTGCTGAACCTCGTGATCAACGCCATGCGCGACGGCCTTCACGCCGAGCGCGCCAGCGTCTTTCAGTTCGACGACAAGACCAGCGAACTGTTCATGAGTCAGGGCCACGGCGCGACCGAGATCCGCTTCCCGATCACCAAGGGCATCGCCGGCGAGGCGGCGCGGACGCGCTCCATCCTGAACATCCCTGATTGCTACGCCGACGGGCGATTCAACCCCGAGGTCGATCGAAAGACCGGCTTCCGCACGCGGAACATGCTCACGATCCCGCTGCTGTCCAGCGGCGGCACGCTCGAGGGCGTCGCCCAGGTGCTCAACAAAGACCCCGACAAGGGCTCGTGCTTTGACGCTGGCGATGAGACGGTCGCTCGCATTCTCTCGGTGCAGGCCGCGATCGCGCTGAGGCGGGCCAAACTCTTGCAGGCCGAGGCCCGCAAGAACAAGATCGAGCACGACCTGTCGATCGCCCGCAAGATCCAGCAGGCGGGGTTTCCCAAGCGCTTGCCGCAGATCGATGGTTACGACCTCGCGGCGGTCAGCCAGCCCGCCGAAGAGACCGGGGGCGATGCGTACGACATGTTCCAGCCGGGCGTCGATATCGATGACCTGGAAGCCGGCAAAGCCGCGCCGCTGCTATTTGCGCTCGGAGATGCGACGGGCCACGGCATCGGCCCGGCCCTGAGCGCCGGCCAGTTCCGCGCGATGTTCCGCATGGGCGCGCGCCTCGATGCCGATCTGCCCTTGATCGCAAGACAGGTCAACGCGCAGCTCTGCCACGACCTGCCCATGGGGCGATTTGTTACCGCATTTATGGGCACGCTGGACCCGCTGGAGCACACCATCCGCTACGTCGCGGCGGGTCAGGCCCCGATCATCTTGCTCAAGGCCAGCGGCGAGGCCGAGATCCGCGACGCCAGCGCCATGCCGCTGGGCCTGGATGCGGACTTCACCGTTGATGATGTCGAGCCCTTCCGCCTTGAGCCGGGCGATTCGTTCCTGCTCATCAGCGACGGTTTCTTTGAAGCGCTAGACCCGGATCACGATCAGTTCGGCACCGATCGCGTGCTGGACGCCGTGCGGACGTGCGGCACCCGAGCGTCGGCCGGCGCGATGTTGGAAGCCATCGCGGCGTCGATCCGCGTCTTCGTCCGCGGTCGCCCGTTTGACGACGACCAGACCGCGATCATCATCCGACGAAACCCGGCAGAGTGATTTCGTGCCGCGGGCCCGACTTCAACGTGCCACCGACCCGACTTCGGGTCGGTGCCCGTGAGCCGCACGCCCGATCGCTTCGTTGGATATCCTGAGGGCGATGTCCACCGAGCGCGTTCGTCCGTATCGATATTTCGACTTTGTCATGGTGGGGTTCGTGGTCGTGCTGCTCTGCTCGAACCTCATCGGCCCCGGCAAAGTGTGCGCGATCAACCTGGGGATCCCGATGATCCCGGACTGGTCGAGCGACACGGGGTTTGTCTGGACCGCGCTGCTCGTGTTTGGCGCGGGCAACATCTTCTTCCCGATCAGTTATATCTTCGGCGACGTGCTGACCGAGGTGTACGGCTACGCCAAGACGCGCCGGGTGATCTGGGCGGGCTTCGGGGCGATGATCTTCGCGACCATCATGTCGCAGGTGGTGCTGGCGCTGCCGGCAAACCCGAGTGTGAAGTACAACGAGACGTTCGTGCCGGCGCTCGAGATCGTGTTCTCCAACACGACGCGCATCGTGATCGCGTCGATCGTCGCGTTCTGGGTCGGCGACTTTGTCAACAGCTACGTGCTGGCCAAGATGAAGGTGCTCACCAAGGGGAAGCTGCTCTGGACACGAACCATCGGCTCGACCTTCGTCGGCCAGTTCGTCGATAGCGCGCTGTTCTACCCCATCGCGTTCTACGGCCTCTGGGATGAAGCTTCGCTCATCAAGGTCGTCATCTTCAACTGGCTCTTCAAGGTCGGCGTTGAGGTGGTGTTCACGCCGCTGACGTATCTGATCGTGAACTTCCTCAAGCGTGCCGAGGGTGAAGACCACTTCGATACGGACACGAACTTCACGCCGTTCAGCTTGAAGGAATGAGTGGGGAGCCTTCAGCCGTCAGCTTTCAGTCTTCAGCTTGAAGCGTCGGATTGTCAGTGGTCAGCAGACGGCGAACGTGCCCGCATCTCGCACCGAGACTCGCGTGCCTCACGGCACCCCGATGTCCTCGTTCCAAAGCTCCGGCCTCGCCGCGATGAACGCCCGCATCAGCTCGATGCAGCGCGGATCGTCCAGCACCACGACCTCAACCCCCTCCTGCTTCAGCCAATCCTCGCGGCCCTGAAACGTCTTGTTCTCGCCGATCACCACGCGCTTCACGCGATGCAGGACCGTCGCCCCCGTACACATCGCGCACGGGCTCAGCGTGCTGGCGAGCGTCAGCGTGTGCCAGTCGCGACGCCGCCCACAGTTGCGGATCGCAGTGATCTCCGCGTGCGCGGTCGGGTCACCCTTCTGCACACGCAGGTTGTGCCCACGTCCGACGACGTTCCCGCTCGGGTCCACCAGTGCCGAGCCGATCGGGATGCCCCCCTCGCGCTGGGATTTCTCGGCCTGCTCAAGGGCCGCGGCGAACGCGATGCGATCAATGTCAATCTGGGTCATCTCGAAGGGTAGTTCGATGGCGCGCTCGCAAGATCCTGCACCGTAACGCGAGTACCGCCGCCGGGCGCACCGGGGCTCATCTGCTCCTCCACCGGCTCAACCCAGATCCGATCGCGCACGCCGTCTTGGCGAACGTCGATCTTCCGCAGGCGGATGAGTTCCAGCATCGCCAGAAACAGCCCCACGGCCTCCGCCTTCGTGCGCCCCGCGAAGACCTCGCGCAGCTCGATCCCCGGTCGCCCGCCCGCGCTCGCCGGCTCCGCGCCATCGCTCGCAGCGGCGCGAGCGTGGAACATCGCCGCGGCTCGCGTCACGATGTCCAGCAGGTCCGCCTGGTGCAACTCGATCGGCGTCTCGTCATCGGCGACGCGATGCTCGCCGACGCGCGAGAAATCCACCGTCGCCATGATGCGGGCGAACGCCTCGACCAGATCGATGATCTCGATCTCCTGAAGTTCCACCGGCTGGTCTTCATCGATCTCCGCCTGCGGCACCTCGGGCACGCCCGCGGGGGCCGTGGGCAGGCGGGCTTCCCATTCTGATCGGCGTTTCTCCAGCAGCAGGGCGGCGTCGCGGAATCGCTTGTGCGCCATGAGCTGCTGCACCAGATCCGCGCGTGGGTCCAGCTCCGCGCTTCGCGCCGCGTCCGGCGTGGCGCCGGCCTCGGGCTTCGGCGATGGCGAGAGCATCCGCGATTTGATCTCCATCAGCGTGGCCGCCATGACCAGGAACTCGCCGGCGGTCTCGATGTCCAGGCGTTGAATCCCGGCCTCGGCCTTGATGGCCGCGAGGTACTGCTCGGTGACCTTGGCCATGGGGATGTCGTGGATATCGACCTCGTTCTTGCGAATGAGGAACAGGAGCAGATCGAGCGGGCCGTCGAAGGCTTCCAGGTGTACACGATGATCCAAGACGGACATTGGGCCTCCGATCGCGGCGAGTCTCGGGCGGAGAGGGCAAAGGGTGGCGCGTGGCTGTGGCTTGACGCCGGGCATTCGCTCGCCAGAGAGTGTACCGTTGTGATCGGGGCCAAACAGAGGCCCCGGCGATTTGGGCGATACGGGTTCAGGGGCCTGTTCGACGACGCGGACGATGGTGCTGACTATGACGCAACCCCCCCACCCCTCCCATTCCCACTCCCCGAAGCCACCGGCGATAAGTCCAACGGCGGCGGTGAACGGCGCGCCGGCTGCATCCAGCTCGCCCGCGCTCTCAGGGCGCGAGCAGGAGCGTCGCCTCGCCGAGCGCATCATCACCGCCGAGAGCCACGCGGTGGGTCAGCTTGTCGGGCATCTGGGCCCGTCATTCCACGAAGCGATCGACAAGATCATCGCATGCGCCAGCGCCGGGGGCATCGTGCTCGTCAGCGGGCTGGGCAAGTCCGGGCTCATCGGTGCCAAGATTTCCGCGACGCTCACATCGCTGGGCATCCCCAGCCACTTCGTACATCCCACCGAGGCCGCGCACGGCGATCTGGGCTCGTTCCGCAAACAAGACATCTGCATCGCGCTGTCGTACAGCGGCGAGACCGAAGAGCTCGTGGCCCTGGCCGGGCAGCTTCGACAGGACGGCATCTGCGTGATCGCGATCACTGCGGGCGTGCGAGATTCGGGGTTGATGCACGCCGCGAGCGTGGTGCTCGCGGTGGGCGAGTGCGAGGATGAGCTGTCGCCGGCGCCGATGGCCAGCACGACGGCGCAGCTCGCGCTGGGCGATGCCTTGGCGCTCTGCGCCGCGACGCGACTGCGGTTCAGCGATGAGGAGTTCGCGCGTCGGCACCCCGGTGGGGCGCTGGGCGCAATGCTGCGCCCGGTCATTGATGCGCTGCGATTCCGCGTGAGCGACGGCACGCTCACGCCGGTGCCCGATGACGCGAGCGTGAGCGATGCGCTGTCGTCAAGCGAGACGGCCTCGCGCCGCCCGGGCGCAGTGATCCTGGTTGATCGCGCCAGCGGACGCATGACCGGCCTGTTCACCGATGGCGACCTGCGGCGGCTGGTGCTCAAAGACCCCGGGGCGCTCCGCGAGCCGATCCGCGATCACATGACGCGCTCGCCGGGCGCGCTTTCACAGGACCAACTGCTGCGAGACGCGGTTCGCATGGTGCGTGAGTTCCGTCGCGACGAGATCCCCGTGGTCGATCGCGAAGGGAGGCCTGTCGGGCTGCTGGATGTCCAAGACCTCATTACGATGAAGCTCGTGCGCGACTGATTAGAACGCAGCGCCAGGCATTTCCCATTCGCTGCGCCGCGGCACGCGATGCTTCGCAGCAGGCCGAGAGTGAATCGACCATGACCGATCCGAAGAACATCACGCTGCTGGCCCTGGACGTCGACGGCGTGCTGACCGACGGCACGATCAACATCGACGCAGACGGCCACGAGTTCAAGAGCTACAACGTGCGCGACGGCTTCGCGCTGCGACTCTGGGAGAAGATGGGCCTGAGCGCCGCGATCATCACCGGCCGCACGAGCCAGAGCGTGCTGCACCGCATGGCGGACCTGCGCGTGCCGCACGTGATCCAAGGCAGTCGCGACAAGGGCGATTCGCTGGGCGAGCTGTGCCGCGTGGCGCGGGTGAATCCGGATCAGGTGGCGTTTCTGGGTGACGATTGGCCGGATCTCAGCGTGATGCGTCGTGTGGGATATCCGATGGCCGTGGGCGATGCGAGTGAACCCGTGAAGCGGTTGGCCCGCTTCACGACCAAGCTCCCCGGCGGGCGCGGCGCCGTTCGCGAGGCCGTGGAGCACCTGCTGGAGGCCAAGGGCCTGCTGGACAAAGCCCTCGCGCTGTACGATCGCTAAGCCCATGACGCCGCACCCCACGCCCAACTCTCCGCCCGACGCGACGACGCCACTCCATGAGCGATCAGTTCGCGCAGGCTCGCTCAGCAATCTCGCCGGCACCAGCGAGCCCGCGGGCCGCTCGCACGAGAACATCCGTGCCGCCCTGCGGCGCGCTCGCGCGTCTCGGCGCGGCAGCGTGCAGCGCACCGGCCTGGTGATCGCCGGCGCCGTCGCGTTGATCGCGATCGGCGTGGTGACACTGGCGCTGCTGGGCTCATCCAAGCGATCGGCACCACCGGCACTCGTGCCGCGGGTCGGGCCGGGTACGGCGGCGAACGGTGGCGCGGCACCGCTGCCGGGCGGCGGGAGCGAGGGCGTGGGCACCGACGCCGCGACGGTCGGCGCCATCAATCGCGCCCGCGTGCAGTTCGTTGACAAGAACGACCCGACGCGCCTCGCCGGCGTCTTGCGATGGACAACGCTGGATCCGCTCCCGGGTGGGCGTGCGAACGTCACCGAGCCGCGCGGGCTCATCTACCTGCGCGACGGGCGCGTGATCTCCGTCCGCGCCGAGCGCGGCACCATCCTGCGCCCCGCGCGCAGCGAGGAGCCCGAATCCGGCACCTTCGAGGGCAAAGTCCGCGTCGAACTCTTCGAGCCCACCACGCGGGGCAAGCCCGCCGATGTCGAAGCCCCGCCGGCGCTCACGCTGGAAACGCAGTCGCTCCGCTTCGATCGCTCGCTCTATGAGGCCTCCACCGGCGATCGCTGGTCCATGGTCTCTGATCGCATCCGCGCCAGCGGGCGCGGCATCCGCCTCGTTGGCAACGATGTCAACCAGCGCCTCGAACTCGGTGAGTTTGATCGTGTTGACGAGGTGGTGATCTCGCCGCGCGCAAAGAAGACGACGACCGCGAGCGCAGCCAGCACGACGCCAGCGCCGGCGCCGATTGCGGCGCCGGCTGCGAGCGATGCCAAAGAGACCGACCCGCAATCACTGGTGCAGACGCTCTATCGCGCGCAGGCCGAGGGCGGCGTGACGGTGGCGGCGGGCGCTCGCCGCCTGAGCGGCGAGCTTGCGGAGGTGTGGGTGCGGGCGGCGGTGCACCGCCCGACCCGCGCGAAGAAGAGATTCGCCTCACCTGGACGGGCCGGATGGTGATTCGCCCGCTGGAGATCGCGCCGCCGGCGCTGGCGTCTGATGACGCCGCGATTCGTATCAGCTCGCCGGCATCGGCGATGCGTGCGGCACCGGTCGACGGCCCGGCGGCATCGCCACGGGCTGACGGCACGGTCGAGTTCTCTGATCGTCGCGCCGGGATCAGCGGCGTCGCGGGCTCGCTGGTCTACGGCGCGACGTCTCGCAACCTCAATCTCGTCGGCTCGCGACAAACGCCCTTCCGCGTCACCAGCGGCGAGCGCGCGGTGCTGATCGGCGAGTCTCTTCGCGTGAACCTCGGCTCGGGCGTCGCGCAACTTCGCGGGCCCGGCGAGGTGCAGGAACGCGCGGCGGGCGAGGGCTTCACGCCCGACGCGGACGCCGCCAAACGCCTCATCTCCTGGACCGATCAGGCCGACATCGAGTTCTTCACACGCGGCCCGTGGATGACCGGCGAGATCCGTCGCGCCGCGGCCCAAGGCTCCGTGCTCGCAAAGGACTCGCGATCGGCGCTCAACGCCGACTTCCTCGAAGCGACCTTCACACGCACCTCGCCAGAAACTCCGACGTTCCTGAGCAAGGTCAGCGCCTCGGGCAACGCGACCGCTCGCACGACCGATACGCGCCCGGGCGCCGTGGCCTCGCGCGTTAGCGCCAGCTCGCTCTCGCTCGGCTTCACACCGCCCAAGGCCGGCGAGTCCGAGGCGCTTCCCGCGATCGCGATCGCGCGGGGAGATGTGCAAGCCCAGCGCGCCGGCTCTCGCCTGATGGCCGACTCGCTCGAAGCGACCCTCGAGCCCGACTCACGCGGCCAGATCCGCGCCGTGGGCGTGAGCGCCGCCGGCGGCGTGCGCTACCTCGACGAGCGCGGCATCGAAGCGCTGGCCGATCGCCTCACCGCCGACCCCGTCGCCGAGAAAGCGACACTCATCGCCGACCTGCCCGAGGGCGTCCGCATCTCGCAGCGCGGGGCGGTGATCAGTGCGCGACAAGTCTCCCTCGATGCCCCCGCTCGCCAGCTCAGCGCCTTCGGCCCCGGCCGGCTCACGTTCCAGCGTTCGACTGGGGGGGGGGCGGGCCAATCCTCGCTCGTCGGCGCGGGCAATGCGAGCCTGAACACCACGTGGACGAGCTGGATGACGCTCAGCGACAAGACGAACAATGCCGAGTTCGTCGGCGACGTTCGCACGACCTGGATCGGTACGAACGCTTCGAGCCGCCCCGGACAGAGCGCCGGCCCTCAACAGGTTGAGCGGATCGCTGCGGATCGGCTGGATCTGCGTTTCACCCAGGATGAGGTCCCCGTCAGCGGTGCCGTCAGCACAGCGAACGCCAAGCCCGAGACGCGCCGCCAGATCTCCCGCGCCACCGCCAGCGGCCGCAGCCTGCAAGAACAGGGGGGCGCCCGCGCACAGATCGAGAGCCTGCGCATCGACCCCGTCACCGGCGCGCGACGCCTGATCTTCCTCGAGGGCGATCGCATCATCGCCAGCGAGACCGACTCAACGCTCAATGTGCCCGGCCCCGGACGGTTGCTCGTTGACGAACGCCCCGCCGGCGCGACGGATGCCAGCCCCGCGACGAGCACACCGGCGGAGCCCGGCGACGGAGCCACCGCATCGCTCTTCGGCGGCGCGCAGCGGCGCTCGGGCTCATCGCTCTTCTCGTGGACGGAACAAATGACCATGAGCCGCGCGACGGGCGAGGCTGAACTCAGCGGCAGCGTGCGGCTCATTCACCGCCCGATGGATCAGTCGGCGGGCCTGCTCACGCTCGAAAGCGACAAGCTCTCGGCACGCGTGGATTTCCCCTCAACCGGACAAAGCTCACCATCGCGCCCCGGCGCGACCGGCCCGGACGCACGCCTGATCAACGCCATGGCCCGCGGCAGCGTCGTGGCCCAAGGCGAGGGCCAGAAACGCGTGCTCGCCGAGCTCATGACCTACGACGCGATCAACCGCACGATCACCGCTGAGGGCGGCGAGCTGACGCGGGTGACGCTGGTGGATCCGGCGCGAGCGTCGCCGGTGGGTGCGAGCAAGATTGTGTGGAATCTCATGACCGATCGCGTGGATATCACGCGGCCGACGCCGCTGACCGTGCCGCGATAGGCGGAAACGACAGCGTCCACGGGTCGTGGCTTCAGAGAGGGTCGTTGATGTCGAATGGGCGGGGGCTCGACCCGCCTCGAAGACGCGGGCCACCCAAAAGGCGGGCCACCAAGAAGACTCAGCACATCGCGGCGAACGAGAGAAGGAACAGAAGGGCGAGTCGCTGACGATTCACCGAAAGTGCAAGGAGCGTGTTCATGTCTGTTCTCCAGTTGTCTGACGCCCAAATCCCGCGGCGTCACTGATTCATAAACAACTCGCGTGCCCGAGCCGCGCCGCGGGCTCGACCACCTCAGCATACCTCCGAGAACCCATCGCGGCACGCGATTTTCGCCCGATTTCCAGCCTTCAAGCACCCCTCGCCCTCGCTGCGTCCGAGAACGGTTGATACGCTCCCGGTGCTCGTGAATCACCCCGTTGCCGGGCCGCCACACCATGTTGACCTCACGCCACGACGAGCCACACGAACCGACCCAGAACCCCCGCGCGCCGAAGCCCAGAGGTGCTCGCACGCCTGCCCCGCGCGCGCTGGTGATCGCCCTCGCGCTCGCCTCCACTCCGCTCATCGTGAGCGCCGCGCCGCAGAAGAAGGCCGCCACCACCACGCCGCCCGCCGCTGCACCGGGCGGCATCTTGTTACCGGGCCCGGCGACACCCGCGCAGGGTCGCACCCCGGCAACCGGCGCCGCAGGCGTGAACGTGAGTTCGCTGACGCCGCCGAGCGCCGCAGTCGCGATGGACTCGTTCAGCCTCGTCCGCGCGTGGGTGAACGCCGGGGGCATCACAACGGCCAGTGACAACGCCACCAAGCCCGCCCCAGGAACCGACGGCAAAGCGAGTCTGCCCGCGCCCCGTGTGACGCCGCCGCGCGTTCATGGCGCGATCGTTGAGCTGCGACTCGGCCCGCGCGTTGTTGGTCGAGCCGAAGTCATCAGCGAGCTGGATCAAAGCGACAGCGCCACCACGCTCGCTCGCGCGACGGAGCAAGCGCTGCGGCAGGCTTCTCGCACGATCCGATTGGACGACCCCGACCAAGCGAAGCTCGCGGCCCTGGGACAGACACTCTCGCTGAGCGTGGAAATCGCCGGCCCGCTGCTGCCGATGGAGATCGACACAAGCGCGGATCTTGACGCGACGCTCTCGCCGGGTGTGATGGGC
>JAIEQQ010000328.1 GCA_019747615.1 Phycisphaerales bacterium | reverse complement strand
CCCCACTTACGCCGTTGCCCCGTTCCCCCAGACTGCCAGCGCCCGCGCGTTCGGCACGCCCGGCTTGCAGGTTATGTTAAACGGCTCAACAACGCCGCCCGCCGAGGGCGGCGTTTCTCGTTTTGGCGAGCCGACCAACCCCGTCCGGTTTTATGTGCGCCCCGCGCCCGATTTACTGGACCCCGTCCGATCCATCGTGCGCCCCGCGCCCGAAAAATCGGGCGCACCTGTCCGAAGAATCGGGCGCGACGCGCCCGAAAAATCGGGCGCACCTGTCCGAAAAACTGGACACACCCCGTCCGAAATTCCGGACGCCTCGCGCGCGCCGGTTTTGGTTCCATGCCTTAATTCAACCGGTAAAGACAGCAAGACGACGACGACAATTGCGATAGACAAGGGCAATTACGGGGGCTCGTCGTCGTCGTCGTCCGTGTCTGATATTCGTACGGGGATGCACGAACAGACTATCAACCGACTCCGAGAGGTCTTTACTGCACCGGACGGAGTGCTATCGCTTGATTCCGTGATGCGGACGTACACCGCCCCGGCGATCGAGGCGGCGATCGAGTATCTAGACGTTGCCGAGCCGGATGCGTTCAACGCGGCCAAGCTGCGCCAAGCCATCGACGAGGGTTGGTCATTCGCCAAGAACCCGTCAGTCGGCTTGCTCGAAGCGTGCGGCGTGTCCGTTGCGATCCCGAGGATCGTTCGCAAGTTCAGCGCCGACCACATCGCCGCGAACATCGCGCACAAGCGAAAGGACTTCAACGAGCGATACGCGAACAAGGGCGGCGACAAGCACGCTCTGTTCCCGAACGCGGTTGTCAACGGCATCGAGTGCAACGACGCGAAGTTCGACGCGCACGCGAAGCGGAAAGCCGCCGAGGCAGCGGCCAAGGCCAAGGCCGATCACGCGGCCAAGTCCGCCGAGACCGCTCGCTCGCTTGAAGTCGAGCGCCAGCGTCTGGCGAGAGAACACGCCGCCGCCCTTGCCGCGTTCACGGCGGTCGATCCATCGCGGTTGCTCATGGTCCTCGACGAAGTTCTCGCGACCGTCCCCGCCAACCTCTCGCAGTCGATCCGCCACGAGGCCCGCACGCGAGGGCTCGCGTTCGCGTGCGCGTCGCGCAGCGTGAGAGACGCCATCGCCGCCAAGCTCGCACAGATCAATCGCGGCGAGCCGCGATACGTCCCAACTCAGGAGTCCGCATGAACACCGAAAGCAATGCAGAAAACGCCACTCCACCCAGCATCCCACCCGTCACGCCACTGGACACAACATTGCAGACCAGCGCGCACCCCAGATTCGCCGACGACGACGATCTCGACGCGGTTTTGACGCAGTGCAAAGCCGCAAACATGAGCGTGTACGTGATGCTCGCGCGCTACAGCGACGCACTCGGAGATTGGGAGCAGTTGCAGCGTGTCGGCCCGGCGCAATGCCAGTATGACGCGCTCCGCTCGTCCTATGGCGCGGGCAGGTTCCGAGCCGACATCCGCAACGCCAAGGGCCAGCGGATCAAGCAAATCACCTTCACGCTCGGCCCAGCGCCCGCAGGCTCGCCCGCGCCGGCCCCGGCTCCCGCGCCCCAGGTGATCGAGGTTCACACGCCAGCGCCCGCCGCGCCGATCGCGCCCGCGCCGAGCAAGTTCGGCGAAATGACCATCGCCGACGTGTTGAACATGCTGGAACGCCAGAACGAAATCTCGCGGCGAGCCGCCGAAGAAAGAATCGCCGCCGATCGCGCGTTCCAACTGGAGCTGGCAAAGCTCAATCGCGGAACGTCGAGCCAAAACACCGGGGTTGAAGAGGCGTTGCGTCTGATGGACGCCATCGAGAAGCGCGTCGAACGCAAGGCAGCGGTCGGGGGCGACGGACCCGCGACGTTCTTCAAGGAGGCCGTCGGCGGCTTCCTCCAGGCGGCGCAAGCGCGGCGAGAGACAACAACAGCGGCAACGCCGCGGGTTGTCGCGCCGGCCCCGGCTCCGTCGCCCGCGTCGACAGCCGCCGCGCCCGCCGCCGCGCCGCCGGTTGCTCCAGCGGCACCCTCTGAAGTCGAGCGGCTTCGCGTAATCCTCAATCACGCCGCGCCGTTCATGCTCGCGATGTCCAAGAAGGACAAGGACGCCGTGAGCATGGCAAACGTCGTCGCCAACGCGATCGAGGCCGAGGAGCTTGATGGTTGGGTGCGAGCCAACATCGGCGCGCTTCCAGAGGGCTCGCTCGCGACCATGGTCGAGTCGTCGGACGCACGCTTCGCGGGCTCGCGCGACTTCCTGATCAACGTCGAAAAGGAACTCCGCGAGTACTTCACGACGGACGACACCGACGACGAAGACAACGACGCAAGGTAAATCGCGCGGCGCGTTGCCGCGTGTGTTCAACACCCCCGCCCCCGTATCGAAAGGAACCACCGTGTCAGAGAACCCCACCGTCACCATGAACGACTCGCACATTGACCTCGCAGACCACGCGACGGTCAAAACCTTGAACGCGCCGAACGCTCGCGTCGTGAAGGTGTCGCGTTGTGCATTGCTCCAAGCGATCAACGCGCCCAACGCCGATCAGGTCATCATCAACGACTGCCAGTTTGTGGCGCTTGGCGACGTGAACGCGCCGAAGGCTCGCAAGGTCGTCATCAACCCGCCCGCCGAGTGACCAACCGAGCCCAGCGTTTAAACGCGGTGGGCTCGCTTCAACGTTCGCCGTTGTTGGCGTGCGTGTTTCCAGTGTCCGCAGATCAGGAGTGATTCACATGCAGAACGTCAGCCCCGCCCCATCCGTCAACTGCGGCATCCCCATGCAACAGGGCGACTCGTGGATGCCAGCGCCCGACTTTACCATCGGGAACGAACTCAAAACCGTGATCGAAGCGCGCGGGAACGTTCTCAGGCTGGCAGCTTTAGACCCAGCGGATCAGCCGATCTTCGTCCGCGCGGATCGAATCAACGTCGTCGAGAAAGCGGAGCACGAAGGTCGCGTCGGATCAGTCATCCGAACCTCTGGGCTTCCACTCGGACGCTATGTCGCCGCAAGCCCGAACTCCATCATGCAGGCGATCGCCACGGTCGAGGATCGCAAGAGGCGCGAGGAGGAGCGCAGATTCGAGTACCAAGACCGCGCGGCCCAGATCCTCACGTCGGTTTCAGGCGCGTCGCGCCCCGACCCGACAATCGGCGTAAACGCGGCGAGCTTCACGCCGCCCGGCGTCGCGACAAAGGCCAGCGACGCGACGGGAGGCGAGCCAGCCGATCAGAGCTACAGGCGCGATGTAGAGATGGCCTTGATCGAGGCCAAGAACGCAAGGAACAACCCAAAGACCATGACCGAGATCGTCGCGATGATCCGCGACGACGCCAAGCGCCAGATTCAGGAAATGGCCGCGTCAATGCACATCAAGGCGCGCGTGACCGGCTCGGTCTTCATCGTCGAGGTCGAACCCGATTCGTTCTGAACGCGCAGCGCACGCGAGACGTTGCGGATGCAGTCAGAGCAGCAGGCCAAGGAACGCAAACAGAGCATCGCCGATGCCGGGCGCATTCTCGCCAAGCACGGCCCGTCGATGTTCGACTTCGCCGCGCCGAGCCCGAAGCGTCGCAACGCCGGATGAGATCAACTCGCGCCACGGGCCAACGCCCAGGGCGCGGATTCAGGAGTGAACCATGCCACCCAGACTGAAGATCAGCGGCGAGTACCCCGACGACTGGAAAGACATCGCGAACGCGGTTAAGGAACACGCGGGCCGGCGTTGCGTGCGATGCGGCGCGCCGCACCGACCGGACATCGGGCGATGCCTGACCGTGCATCACTTCGACGGGAACAAGTCCAACTCGGCGGCGTGGAATCTCATGGCGCTGTGCCAGGCGTGCCATCTCAGCGTGCAGGGCCGCGTAAACCCGCACACGCCGTACATGTTCATTCCGTCGGCGTGGTCGATGCCCTATATCGCGGGCTTCTACGTCGCGGGCCACGGCTCGCCGATGCCGGGCTTCAGCGTCGCCGAATGGCAGCGTCTCTACTTCGAGAAGGCATCGGAAGTGCCAAACGCGGGCCGCTGGCCAGTCTGGGCACCAAGCGTCTTTGAGCATGTGAAGTGGACCGCACATCCGTCAATCGCCCCGTACGCGACGCGAGCGGCCAACTACTACGCGGCGTGGCTGTTGCAGATGGAGGCCGCAAAGTGACCGCCACCCTCAGCGCCAGCGGCGACGCGATGTTGACCAACGAGGGCGACGGGGAGGACGACGAATGATCGCCCCTTCGGTCCTGTCGCTCTTCGCGGGCATCGGCGGGTTCGATGAGGGCTTCCGGCAAGCCGGCTTCAACATCGCCGCCCAGGTGGAGATCGACCCGTTCTGTTTACGAGTGCTCGCAGACCGCTTTCCCAAGGCCCGACGCTATGAAGACATCCGCCAAGTGCAGCCGGCTCAACTCTTCGCCGAGGTCGGACAGTTCGATGTCGTCTGCGCCGGCTTCCCGTGCCAGGACATCAGCAACGCCGGCAACCAGGCGGGCATCCACCAGGGCGAGCGATCGCGGCTCTGGTTCGAGGCCGAGCGGATCATCGAAGGCGTCATGCAAGACCGCTCCGCCTTTTGCGGAGATCGACCTTTCTACGTCGTCGTGGAGAACGTGGCAGCTCTTGCTCAGCGGGGACTATCAGCCGTTCTCGGGTCGCTGGCCGCACTCGGGCTTGATGCGGAGTGGCACTGTCTGCCGGCGGCCGCCTTTGGTGCGCCGCACGAGAGACGCCGCATCTTCGTTGTTGCCTACCCCGCTGGCCAGCACGATGAAGCACTGTTCCAAGCCGCCCCGCAAGCGCGTCAAGATCATGGCGAGTGGTCGGTACTGCGCGATCTCGGCCCAAGGGGAGGCGTTCACACTGACTTTCTCCGAGTGGACCAAAGCCGCCTGGAACAAGGTGCCGAGCGTTTTCTGTTGGACCGTGATGATGGGCTTTGCGCCTGGGTGGACGCGGGCGGGTGGCAGCATTACGCCGCCCTTGGCAACGCCGTGTGCCCCTTCGTCGCCGAGTTCATCGCCCGCCGCTTGATGCAGGAGTTCTGACCACTCACCCCCCACTCTCGCAAGGACGCGACACATGATCTCAGGACAGACGACGGAAGAAGAATCCTTCTACGCCAGACGTGCCATGCAACTGCGGGCGCGGAGGCCCACGGCGTCACCGTTGCCGCTGGGCGAGGCGCAGACCGACGCGACGATCGCGGCGATGTTCGCGCTGGCCGACGACGCGCAGCGCACCGGGGGCGTGCGTGCGTTGACGGATCGACTCGCGAGCGTGATCGGCTCGACGACACCCGCGGCGCTGAAGCCCGCGATATTCAACTGGGTCAAGTCGTCCCGACGAAAGCGCCTCGACCCCGACGGCGTTGAAAGGCTCGACCATCCCGATTCGCTGTTGGCACAGATAGCCTCGAGCAACGGCCCGATCGCCATCGACTGCAAGAAGACCGCGACGCTCGCTCTGGCGATGATGCAGGCGATCGGGTGCGTCCCGGCGCTGACCGTGATCCGTGCACCGGGCTCCGAGGAGTGGGCGCACGTGCTCGCCGTGTGGCTCTACGACCGCTCCAGCGAGCCCGAGCCCTTTGACCCACAAGAGACGCACGCGCCCGGCCTATGGCCAGCAGGAGCGATCGAGAGAGCCAAGGTCTACATCGGGGGTGCAGGGTGAGCCAGACCGCGCGACCGCTCATCTCCGACTCGCTCATCCTCGAAACGCTCCGGCGCTTGTGCGCCGGCGCGACGTGGACGGGCGGCATCAAGCAACTGGCGATCGAGGCCGGATGTTCACAGAAGACCGCCAGCCGCGCCACGTCGCGACTGATCGGCGCGGGCCGCGTGTGGCGATCGCACTTCCGCACGCATCCCGCGCCGACGTGGAGGGTGCGATGAACGACCCAGCCAGCTTCGCCCAGGTGCTTTGGTCGCTCTGGGGCTTCGCGCAGATCGGCGGCTTCGTGTGGCTGACGTTCCTTGGCGGACTTCTGAGTCGGTCCTGCTGATCGCACGTCGCGCCCCAAGCGTCGTCGAGTCTCGCTGCGGGCTGCTCGGCTGACAACAGGCCTGCCGCGCCCGGCCCCTGGCGGAGTCGATACTCCGTCGTGAACTCGCAGATCCGGCCACTCCGCCCCGACACGATGCCGGCCCGCGCAGCGCCCGAGAGACCCGTCGTGAGCACCACACAGGGTCCGTCGAGGAACTCGCGGATCCCGTCCGGGTTGATCCACACCACCGCCTCGCCGTCAATGCACTACGGCGCGGGCGGCTCAGGGTCAACCGTCGTCGGCTCAGGCTTCCACTTGACGGCGGCGCAGCGATCAGTCTCGCACATGACCTCGTTATCGCGCGGAGCCAGGCGGGCGATCTCGCCGTACTGAAGCTCCGGCGCGTCGTCGGGGTTCGTGATCGTGTAACCGACCAGCACATCGGCCCGGTCATACGTCACGCCGCCGCGGGTGCGTCCGCCCGCGTACTTCAGTCGCGCGGGCCGCTCCCACGCGCGGAAGTGGCGCGTGATCGTGTCATAGAGCCGCGCGGAGTGCGACTCGCCGACGTACAGGACCGTGCCGGCACGCTTGCTCAGGATGGCGTAGACGCCGCTGAGACGCTTTCCGCGCAACTTGGCCAGGTGCGGCGCGTAGGCGCCGGAGATCCACGCGGGCGCGGGCTTCTCGCGATGTCCGGCCTTCAGCGTCATAGCGAGTCCGAGTAAACCGGCGTGCCCGACTTCGCGTCAACCGCGGCGCTGATCGTGGTCGTGATGACCGGCGTCCCAATGACCGACGCGACCACATCGGGCGTGAGCGTTTCGACCCGCACGAACGATCGCGGCCGGTTCCGGGTTGGCTCCAGCTGCACACGGATCGATCCGGGCGGCGACTGCAATCGCGGTCCAGCGCCAGCCGTCGCCGCAAACGCCGCCCGCCCGACCATCGGGGCGAAGACCGATTGCGGCGAGCCCGAGCCAACGGCCGCGATCGCCGCCGAAACCGCGCCGGCCGTCGAAGATGCCTGAGTCACTTCAGCAGCGTCGCAGATCCCGCGTCGCCGGTCCTCTTCGGAGCATGGCCGGGGCGAGAACAGCGAAGCGGCCCGCGTGCCTTGCGCCGGTTGCATCCTGACGCCCGGGCCGACACTTTGGTACACCAAAGCCCCGGACGCCCCAGAATCAATCGTAGAGGCTTCTGGCGAGGCCCCCCGCGTTCGCCGACGTGCCAGGAGGCCAAAGACAAGCCCGGCCCCCAGCAGGAGCAGCAAAAGACCGGCGCGATCGTCGTCCTTGGGCTTCATCGGTTGATGTTCTGCGTCGGTTGCCCGACCCGATGGTGGATCTGGACAGACAGGCACCCGTTGATTGCCCCGACCAGCGTGTTCGCCAGCTCCGGGGAAAAGACCATCGCGACGCAAAGCCGCTCGCCCTCTCGCACGCGAACCACGTCCGGCGACAGACTGTCCTTATAGCGCACTTCGCGAACCGATGACCCCATGAGGTCACCTTCCGGGATCGGCTGCGCCGAGATCAACTCCGGGCCGACGCGAGACGCGAGGCTTGGAACGCTCCCGACCGTTGGCACAGCGATTCCAGGCAGGCCGCACGGGTGGCGCACGGCTTGAACTCTGGACGGATCCGCGCCAATGACGCGGTCGAGATTCTTGCCGACCACGACCCAGGTGTTGAACGGCTTGAGCCCAAGCACGTTGCCGGGGAAGAATCCCCACTCATTCGGCGAAGTGCCAGCGCCCCACAGGTCAATCGCCGTGCCCGACTGGCCCGGATAGAGGTTGTAAGTCACACCCGTGATCTGGTATTCAGTGCCAGCCGGGGGCGCGTCAAAGACGCGGAGCAATCGCCACGCCGCAAGCTCCGCCGAGAACTGCGTCGCAAGGCCCGTCAGAACGGTCATGTCCGCGACCATTGGCGGCGCGGCTTCGGCGGTCAGGTCGAGAAGGGGCGACAGTGGCATCGGAACTCCCAGCGGTCAACGGACGGGCGACGAAGAAAGCGAACGCGACGCGGGGGCGGGCTCAGGTCTTGAACGAGAAGCCGCTGATCGCAATCTGCACGTCGAGGGGAATGCCCGTGCGGTCGGATCGGTTGGCCACGCGAGCGCCGAACTTCGCGCCGCCGACCATCACGATCGGGATGTCGAGTCGGCGGTCATCGGCGCGGCCAAAGAACGCCGGAGCCCAAATCCAGTTGTCATCGTCGAACTGGTAGTTGCCCACCTTCAGCTTGACCTCGATCGCGTCCAGCGACGGATTGCGGCCCGCGACGTTCGTCGCCGCGACCGCGCCTTGGCCAAGCGCCCCGTCCGCAAAGCGCGTGACCGGGTGGCGCTTGTTGTAGTTGCTGGTACCGTCGCCCGCGTTCGTGCCCGCGTTGATCAGCAGCGACGTGCAGACAAACAGCGTCCCTTGCGGGATCGTCACTTCCTGAATCGCCGCCTCTGCGCCGTTGGCGACGTTCGTGAAGTTGACCGGGTACACCTTCAGCGGCGAGAAGTTTTCCCCGAAGACTTCGGCGGCCAGAATCGGCTCGAAGCTGCGCGGGAACTGAGCGAGAACGGCGGGGTCGTTGATGATGTCGCGGATCTTCATGGGGAGCGTCCTTGCGTGAGTTGATCAGTCGGTGCGGGAAATCTCGCCGCGGTCGCTAAACCGCGGCGAGGTTGGATTACTGGGGCATGGACAGCTTCAAGCCGCCGATGCGAGCCTCGATATAGCAGTCGAGGCCCGTGACGCCGAGAGCGGCAACGGCGGGCCACTGCACGGTCGCGCTGACGCGCTGCTGAGGCGCGATGACGTGCCAGGGCGTGAGCCACCACGCATTTTCAACGGCGGGCACGCCGTTGGAAACGATCGCCATACCGGCGGCAGTCGCCGCGATGTTCCCGAACCCGGAAATGCCGCGACCAGCGGGGAACGAGTTCAGGCCCTTGATGTTCTCGACGACTTGGCGGTTGCCGATCTTCATGTTGACCAGGCCGCGCTTCATGGCGTACTCGTAGAAGTTGGCGCGGAACGCCGGCGCGGTCGCGGCCGTCGCCGAGGCGGCGTCCGTCTGCGCGTCGAAGTCTTCAGCAGCACCGGCCGCCGTCGGACCGACGCCGAAGTTGATCTCGAACCGGAGGGCGTTCGCGAGGAACAGCGTGTCACGCTCAAGCCCAGCCGAAGACGGCCAGTTGGTCCGATGAGGGACGTAATTGGAGTTGGCGAAGAACTCCAAGTTGCCCGAGGACTGGAGGACGCCAGCCAAGAACAGCTGGTTGGAGTCGTAGAAGTCGTGCTTGATGACGTTGACGAACGACGGATCGACGAGGGTGTTGAACATCGCCGCCGAAGCGGCGTAGGCCATCTCTTCGGTCAAGCTGCCCGACTGCATCGCGGCGCGTGCGATTGGGTGCAACTCGAACTGCTTGAAGTTGGAACGGGTCATCGTGCTGGGAGGCATAGGTCAGAGTCCTTTCTGTTTGAAACGTCCGTGTGTGTGTGCGTGTGCGTGAAACGTGAGGATGAGATCCCAGTGGGATCAGTTGGCGTACGTCAGGTTCGGATGCGTCGTCTGGCCCCGGAACTGCGGCGCACCGGAGGCGTAGCCGGCGAGCTGGCGAGGCGTGTTGACCGCCGAGGCGAGGACCGTGTCACCGTTCTCGCCGGGCGCGAAACCCGAGCCGGGGCGCGTGTACGCGCCGCCCGACAGCGACGGGGCTCCGCCCATGCGCTCCAGCGCGTCGAGGATGTACGGGCCGACCAGCTCGTACGCCGCCGTGCCGACACAGCCGCCGAAGTGGCCGATCGCAAACGACCGCGACCAACCCTTCGTGAAGTAGTACCCAGCGCCGCCGATCGCCAGCTGCGCCACGGGGCGGAAGATCCGATTGTCGGTCACCTGAACCGGCAGGTACGACCCGATGATCGTCACGCCCGCCGTGCTGGCGATGATGCCCGTCGTCGCGCCAGCGGCGAGCATGACCGGCGATTCCGGCGTGAACTTGGAAAAGAACCCGCGCGTGCCGCCGCCGCCGCGAGGGATCGAGGAAAAACGCTTGCCGCTGGACTTGCGCTTCGCGGCCTTCTTCTTGGACTTCTTGGCCACGTCAGGCCCTTTCTGTGTCGCGGCTGGCGACGGCTTACGCGCCGTTGCACGCCGCGGGGTGGAGGTCTTCTTCGCCGGGGCCTTGCGCTTCGCTTTCTTCTTCGGGCGCTTGGACTTCGGCGGGTTTACGAGCAGGGTGAGAGGTTCCATCGTGTTCAATCTCCGATGTACGGGTGCTTGTTGCGAGTCACGATGGCCGGGACGCGGATCATCACAAACGACTTGCCGCCGATCGTCGCGAAGTACGTCGGGCCCGGGCGTTTAAACGTGTGGCGATACTTCTGTTTGTCGCCCGCGTGCGTGTAGCGGATCTCGGCGGC
>JAIEQQ010000452.1 GCA_019747615.1 Phycisphaerales bacterium | reverse complement strand
ATCGTGGGCACCGACAAGCAGGGCCAGGACGTCATCAGCCAGATGATGCACGCCTGCCGCTTGTCGATCTCGATCGGCCTGGTGTCCACGGGCATCGCGGTGCTGATCGGCGTGACGATCGGCGCGCTGATGGGCTATTTCGGCGGCTGGGTTGATGCGCTGCTGTTCCGCGTCGTCGAGACATTCATGGCGATCCCGGTGCTGTTTGTGTTGATCGTGGCCGCGGGCGTGCTGCCCAGGAATACGTACGTGATGATGGCGATCATCGGGTGTGTGACGTGGACCGGTGCTGCGCGCTTCACGCGCGCCGAGTTCTTGCGTTTGCGGAATCAGGACTTCGTGCAAGCGGCGCAGGCGGCCGGTCTGCCTCTGCGGAGCGTGCTGTTCCGCCACATGCTGCCCAACGGTGTGACGCCGGTGCTGGTGGATGCGAGCTTCACGATCGCCGCGGCGGTGCAGATCGAGGCCATCCTGAGCTTTCTGGCACTTGGGCCGACCGAGCAGGCGAGCTGGGGGCGACTGCTGGCCAGTTCGTCTGACGAAAGCGGCGAGTTCCTCTGGTGGCTGGCGACGATCCCCGGCTTCGCGATCTTCTTCACGGCGCTTGCATACAACCTCATCGGCGAGAGTCTCCGCGACGCCATCGACCCCAAGCTCCGCAAGGCGCGCGTCTAGCGCGAACGCACCATATGGCCAAGTCATCGGGAAACAAAATCCACCGCGAGCTCGACGAGAGCCGCCCGCTCATTCAGGTCAAAGACCTCGCGGTGTCGTTCGACAATCGCGACGGCCCGCGCATCCAAGCCGTCGACGGCGTCCGCATGAGCATCTATCCGCGCCAGACACTGGCGGTGGTGGGGGAGTCCGGCTGCGGCAAGTCCGTGACCGCGATGAGCACGCTGCACCTGGTCCCACGCCCGCCGGGTCGCTTCGATCGCGGGCAGATCATGTTCCAGACCGATCGCGGCCTGCGCGACCTGGTCACGATGCCGGAGAAGGAGATTCGCGAGATCCGCGGCAACGAAATCGCGATGATCTTTCAGGAGCCGATGACCAGCCTGAACCCGGTGTACACCATCGGCGATCAGATCGTCGAGGCGATCCTGCTGCACCAGCGCGTCGGCGTTGAAGAGGCCGAATCCATCGCGATCGGCTCAATGCGCGACGTCGGCATCCCCTCGCCCGAGACGCGCCTGCGGGCGTACCCGCACCAGTTCTCCGGCGGCATGCGCCAGCGCGTGATGATCGCCATGGCGCTGGCATGCCAGCCCAAGTTGCTTCTGGCCGATGAGCCGACCACAGCCCTCGACGTCACGATCCAGGCGCAGATTCTCGAGCTCTTGCGTGATCTGCAGCGCGAGCGGCAGATGGCGATCATGCTCATCACCCACGCGCTGGGCGTCGTCGCAGAGAACGCCGACGTCGTCTGCGTGATGTACGCCGGGCGCGTCGTCGAGTACGCCAGCGTCTACGACCTCTTCGATAAGCCGCTGCACCCCTACACGCGCGGGTTGCTGGCGAGCATCCCCAAGACCCGCCACAAGGACGACCGCCTCGTCACCATTCGCGAGGTCGTCGAGAACGAGGCCGAGTTCGCCAAGCTCCCCGGCGGCGATCGAGGCGTGCGTCCGTGGTGGCCCTGGCACACGCCCCCCGCGGATCTAGCGCCCCGCCCCGGGCCGGCGGGCGACTACGTATTGCAAGAAATCGAGCCGAACCACTGGGTCGGCCTGTGGCGGACGAAAGCGGTCGCCGAGCACGACAGCCGCGAGCCGGATCTGGCGTTCCGCGTCAGCCAGCCGGCAGCGACGGTCTGAGCTCCGAGGCCGCAGAGCATTCGTGATCGCTCACGCACGCGTGACCAGCACCACGCCGCCGATCACCAGCAAGCACCCCACCGCCCGCGGCCAAGTGATGTCGATCTGCGTCATGTTCATCATGCCCGTCGTATCGACGATCATCGACGCCAGCATCTGCCCGCACACCATCGCCGCGAAGAACGCCGCGGTCCCGATCTTCGGCGTGCAGAGCACCGCCGCGGTCACCATCGTCGCGCCCATGAGCCCGCCGAGCCAAGACCACCACGGGGCCGTGGAGAGTCGATCGACGTTCGGCTGAAGCCGCATGATCGTGATCACCGCCAGCAGGGCGACGGTGCCGGTGATGAAGTTGACCAGCGAGCCGTGCAGCCCGTGCCCGAGCGTCTGGCCCATCTGGCGGTTTGAGGCGGCTTGAAACGGCAGGCACATGCCGGCGATGATCGCGGCGATGATCGGGATGGGGTTCATGGTGTGGCCGATCGGAAATGGTGCGAGTGAACGAGCACGCCGGTGGATGGACTCACGAGCGAGCCACCGCGTGAGCGATTCAGAGTTTCAGAGCGAAGGTCCGTCGCGAAGCTGTTCCAGCAATCGCTCGATATAGCGCCAGGCGTTGAGCTCCGTGCGGATGCGGCGCAGCGTGCCGGAGTCCGGCGGTTGCCCGATCGAGGCAAAGAGCGACTTCACGCGCTGCAGGTGCAGCGAGCGACGATCCTCGCACCACGTTTCCCAGCGATCCAGAAGTGCCTCGGAAGCGCTGCCATCGGCGGCGTCGGCGCGCTCGGCATCGATTGTCGAGCGTGTCTCCATCATCTCCATCAGGAATCCCTCGGGCAGCGACCGATCGGCTTCTTTACTCGGACCACCCAGTCGGGTGAGGAGCGACTGCGCTCGCTGCTCCGGGTTCGAGAGGATTGCGCGAGATTGGTTGAGTTGCGTCGCCAGACGGGCGATATCAGTCCCCTGCTCGTGAGCGACAGCGTGGTCCGGATGTGCGTGGGCCATGCGCGCGAGGAACGCCCGCTCGATCTCGCTGGTGGACAGGTCGAATCGGGCGGGCAGCCCGAGCGCGCCAAAGGGATCTGGAGGCGGAACGTCCATGAGCAGCAACATTACGGACGAAGCCAGCGGAATGCGGTTGACTTCCGATCGCGAATCGCTTTCGATGTGGAGTCATCGGGCCGCCGACGATCGGGTTCGGTTCGGATTCAGGAGGTCACCCGTGTCCAAGCACATCGGCATCGCGGCTGTCAGCCCCGAGGGAGCTGCGCTCTGTTATCGGGACATCGCCCGCTCATGCACCGCGCGCCTCGGTGAGACCGGCCACCCCGCCGTGACGCTCCACAACGAGCCGTTCGAGCTCTACCTCGACGCGGTCCTGCGCGATGACTGGCACACGATCAGCGACCTCTTGATCAAGTCCGCGCACGCGCTGGCCAAGTGCGGCGCCGAGTTTGCGATCACGCCGGACAACCTGATGCAGCACGCGGTGCAGCTCGCCGAGCCGCGCAGCCCCATTCCGTGGTTGACGATGACCGATCTGGTGACCGACGCCGTGACCAGAGACAAGCGGAAGACCGTCGGGCTGATCGGGACGAAGATGGTGATGTACGGCTCGACGTACCAGACCATGCTCGGTCTGCGCGGGGTCAAGGTCATCGCCCCCACGCCCGACGACGCCGAGATCATCGACGGCATCATCTTCCGCGAACTTGTCCATGGCACCGTCATCCCCGCCAGCCGCCAGAAACTCGTGGACGCGATCGACCGCATGGGCGAGCGCGGCGCCGAGGGGATCATCCTCGGCTGCTCAGAAGCGCCGCTGATCCTGAACCAGGAACACTCGCCGCTGCCAATGTACGACGCGACGGCGCTGCTCGCCGAGGGCGCCGTGCGGTTCAGCCTTGGTCACGCGGCTCGCGCCGCGGGGTGATACTGATCACCGTTGAGTCCCTCGCATTTGGACGCCGTGCCTGAGGCTCTGCGAAGGCACGGGCTGAACTTTCGCGAGCGCACTCGTCAACGAGAGTTTGCACGCGGGGCACTCGGCGTGACGAAGCGCCGCCATCGCGACGATGTGTCGTTGACTTTCGCGCTCAGCGCGGCATCAGCGCCGTCGCCGCTTCAGCACATCCCCAGCTCAGCGTAACGCCCGCGCGCCCGTGCCCGTAGTTGTGGATGATCGGCCCGCGGGGCGTGCGTTCCACTTCGAGTCGGACCTCTTCGTTGCGACCATCGATGAGGCGTGCGGGCCGGAGGCCTGCGACGCGTGAGAGCGTGGTTTCGCCGAGGCGATCGGCGGCGGGGACGCCGTGGACCTGGAGCAGACGGCGCGCGCGGACGAGGATTTCGGCGATGCTGGTGTCGTCGGTCTCGCAGCGGTGCTGGTCGAGTTCGTAGGTGCCCCCGAGGACGACGCGATCGTTGAACGGGTAGATGTAGGTCACGCCGCCGTCGGATTCGGGGGCGGCGATCGCGTCGGTGAGCGAGAGGGTGTTGGCAACGTGCAGGAGTTGGCCGCGCATCGGGCGTACTGCCGGGTCGCGACAGAGCCGGCCCGCGCCGAGCGCGGCACAGTTAACGATCGCATCGAAGCCTTGCAGGAACAACTCGTCGAACGACTCGACGCACCGCTGCTCAAACAAGACGCCGAGGCTCAGGGCCTGCGCCCGCAGCCAGGGCAGGTAGATGCGCATGTCCATCATCGGCACATCGATCCGGAACCCGCCGCCATACGGCCCGCGCGGCTCGATGGGCCTTGAGCCGCCGATGAGGCGCGTCCAGCGCGGTTCCGCACCGCCGGGCAGCAGATACTCGTGCGCCGTGCCGATCCGAACACCCGCGTTTGGCTCGTTGAGTGCGAGCGACCGAAACGCGCGGAGTGACTCGCAGATCCACTCATCGTGCCCGCCGCCACCGGCATCAAACGGCGTAAACACGGCACCAGCACGCGACGAGGTGATGTCGGGCAGAGCATCTTTGAACAGGACGCGGACATCGGCAAAGCCGGCGCGCCGGAGTGAGACCGCGCTGCTGAGTCCGACGACGCCCGTACCGATCACACCGATTCTCATGAGCGCATGACCATAGTCGGTGCCAGCGTGTGGCGAGGGTGTCCGCAGGCTCGTGCACTCGCGGGCCAGCGCAGTCGAATAGCACGAGTTTACGCTCGGGGTTCCCCTGCATTGCCCGGGAGATCGTTGCTTCCGATTCGATTGCAGGGATTTCCACTGACTGCAACTCTCGGTGCTTCCCCTTGAAACGATGGGAACTTCTCGATTGCCACTCGCGGCGAAACCGATGGTATTCCTAACCTCTGTGATCACGATGACTCACCTCAAGCTCCCCTTTGCCGTTGACTATCACGCCGAGATCCCGTCGACATCGCTCGCTGCGAAGGAACTTTTGGCACGCGGCGCGACGCTGCCGCGAGCGATCATCGCCAAGATGCAGACAGCGGGTGTTGGTCAGCGCGGGCGCGCATGGCGGAGTCCTGTTGGCGGAGTGTTTTTGACGTTCATGTGGCCGTTTGATCCGAAGCAGACGCCGGACCTTCTGGATACGGCGTTGGGCCTTCGGCTCGGCTTGGCGGTGCTGGGCTCGATCCGCGCCGAACTGGCGGGGACGGCGCACGTCGCGAAGCTCAAGCTTCCCAACGATGTCATGATCGGCGGGCGGAAGGTCGCGGGCGTGCTGACGGAGGTCGTTCACGGCGCGTCGCGAGTCTCGGAGACCGGGGAGGTTTCCAAGACGATTGCGATCGTCGTCGGCGTCGGCGTGAACGCCGACTTTTCGCGCTCGGAACTCCCCGATGAACTGCACTCCACCGCCACGACGCTGCGCGATGTGCTGGGGCGATCGGTGGATGTCGACGGGCTCACGGTCCGCCTGCTCACCGGTCTGGCCTGCGCGATTTCGAAGCCATCGGCCGTGCCGTCGCTCATCGCCGAGGCCACCCCGTTGCTCTGGGGCGTCGGGGCGGATCATCCGGTGACGCTCCCGGACGGGTCACGCACCGCGGGCACGCTGCTGGGGCTGACCGATCGAGCGTTGCCGCAGTACGAGATCGATGGGCGCGTCCTCGAAGTCGCGAGCTTGGCTGTCAAGCGTGCGGGCGACGATGTTTCGCGATGAGCAGCACGCTTTGCTGGGCCGGGCTCGTGTGACGAGCGATCGCGCTGGCGGCGCCGTGGGCATGGGGCCGGTCTGCGGACAATAAAAAGCCCCGACCAAGGTGGCCGGGGTGGTGTGCTTCGTTGAGATGGCGACGAACCGAGAATCTGAGCGGGATCGCGACGCGAGGGCGTCGCGATGCGGGATCAGACCATGGCCTTGAGGGCCTTGAGGGCGCGGATCTTGACGACGGTGGAGGCGGGCTTGGCCTTGCGCATCTCGTCGGCGCCGGTGAAGGGGTTCTTCCACATGCCAGCCTTCACAGCGGGCTTCTCCTTGGCGATGATCTTCATCATGCCCGGAACGTTGAACACGCGGGGGCCCTTCTTGGACAGGTCGGCGGCGATGACCTTGCCCATCACATCGAACACCGTGGCGATGTCCTTGCGCTTGAGGCCGGTGTGATCACCGACGAGCTTGTAGAAGTCGCTCTTGCCGCGGATCTTCTTGGCGGGCTCGATTTTGGCGATCTTGGCGGGTTTGGCGGGGGCGGACTTTGCGGCCATGCGTTTTCTCCGTACGAAAAGGGTGTTTTGTCACAGTTCCACTGCGACCAGCCCATGTTTTAGCGGTTCTTGATGCGATGTTCAAGTCCCGGGGCGATGTGAATTAGCGGTTTTTGGGTTGTTTTTGATGCACTTTATTCGGAATGTTTTTCTTTTTGGCGTTTTCTGGGTGGTTTTGGGGTGTTCGGAAGTCGCGAGTCGCGAGTTCTGAGTCACAAGATTGAGAATCTGCGTGCGAAATCCCATGCGACAAAGCCCGCGCTCCGCCTTGCTGAAGGCTGGCGGCTGAACGCTGATGGCTGATCCGCTGAAGGCTGAAAGCTGGCGGCTGACGGCTACCCTCAACCTATGGCTCAGATCCTCAACGCGCCGACCACCGAGTTTGAGAAGCTTGACCGCTGTGAAGGGCTTCATCACCGCCCCCGTGTTTTGCTGGGCAAAATGGGCCTGGATGGGCACGACCGAGGCGTCAAGGTCATCGCTCGCGCTCTGCGAGATTCCGGCGTCCACGTCATCTACTCCGGCCTCTGGCAAACGCCCAAGAGCCTCGCCATCTCCGCCCGCGACGAAGACGTTGATGTCATCGCCGCCTCCATGATGAGCAACTCTCACCTGGTGCTGGGCCCGCGCCTCATCGGTGATCTCAAGGACTACGGCCGCGCCGATATCCCCGTCTACATGGGCGGCATTCTCCCCTCCGAAGACATCCAGCCGCTCAAAGACGCCGGCATCGCCAAGTGCTTCACCACCGCCACCGGCCTGCTCGACATCGTCAACGCCGTCCGCGACGCGACCAAACCACTCTCGCCCACGGTGCCCAGCGGGCACCCGATCGCCCAGCTCGCCCGCGATATCTCCCTCATGCACGCGGGCCTGCCGCTGCGGCCGGAGGCCAAGCGGCGTCGGCCCTCGACGGTGATCGGCGTGACCGGCTCGCCCGGCGCTGGCAAGAGCACGATCGTCGCGCAGCTCGCCGGCGAGTTCTCGCGTCGGGCGTCGTCGCCCGATGCCGGTGTACACGCCGGCAAGCGCGTCGCCGTCGTCGCCTTTGACCCCATGAGCCCACTCACCAGCGGCGCGCTCCTGGGCGATCGCCTTCGCGTGGACTTCAACACCCTCGGCGATTCCATCTTCTACCGCTCCCTGGCCATCAGCGGCGAGGACTACCACGCCCTGAACGACATCGTCGAGCTCATCGGCGGCTGCACCCTCAACGGCGAGCACGTCTTTGACACTGTCTTCGTCGAGACCGTCGGCGCCGGCCAGAACGAGACGCGCATCCGCAAACACGTCGATCGCACACTGGTGGTGATGACCCCCGGCATGGGCGACTCGGTGCAGATGGACAAGGCCGGCATCCTTGAGATCGCCGACGTCTTCGTCTGCAACAAGGCCGACTACCCCGGCCAGAACGAGCTGGTCCGCAACCTCCGCGACGGTGCCGGCGGGCGCAAGCCGATCGTCGAGACGGTCGCGACGATGGGCACGGGCGTGCCGGAGTTGCTGGATCTGATTCTGGCGAAGTGATGCGGTCGCGATCAGTTCGGCGCCTCAGGTTGGCGCGACCGCAGCGGCACGTTCCGATACGGGTCGAGGTAGAACGTGTACGTCGGTTTGGTGATCGCGTTCATCTCGATCTCTTGGCGAGCCGAACCGTCGAGAAAGACGAGTTGCCCCTTCTCGTAGCCGTGCCACCATCCTTCGACGATGCCGGTGCCGCCGAGTGCGTCGCGTTCAGTCTTGGTGTATCGACCCGCCGCCGATGCGCCGGCATCGGAGATCACCACGAGCTTGCTCGGCGCGATGTTGGCCTGGCGCGGGCCGTAGTTGGGGCGATACGACCCCGCCGGCGAGCCGAACCAGCGCGATTGCACGTCGCAGTAGAGCCAGGAGTTCATCTGATAGCTGGTGCCGAGCTGACCGAAGACGGTTTCGTTTCCTTCCTGCGACGGATTGCCGGTGCCGAAGGTCTGCCAGATGACCGGCTCGCGCGTGCGGCTGTACACGCACCCGGTGTCCGATGGGCACCGGAAGATCTCGGCGCGGGCCTGTTGCAACTGATCCGATCCGATATACGGGTTCAGCACGCGCGTGCCGGTCATGAACGTCGCGGAGACGCCGGGGTTGACGGGGTTCCCTTGCGCATCGAGCGTGTACCAATGAACGCCGCCCCACGACCAGCGGATCTTGGCCTGATAGTTCGTGTCCCGGCCGACCGGGAAGTTGTCGAAGTCGTTCGTGTACGTCGCCATCGCGATGCCGATCTGCCGCAGGTTTGAGAGGCACTTGACATTCCTCGCAGAGAACCGCGCGCTCCTCAAGGCCGGCAGCAGGAGTGACAGCAGCACCGCGATGATCGCGATGACCACCAGAAGTTCGACAAGCGTGAACGCCTTCGGACGTCGCATGGAACAAGCGTACCCGGGACGGGCGATCGGTTGGCGAGGAATCTTCGCGAGCTCGGTCGATCAGCCGATGAGTGCTCACCAGACGCCCACGGGCGTGCGTTCGACCAAAACGGCGTTCTTTGGATCAGTTTGCCGTATGTTCGCGTCATTTCACAGCACGATCGCGAATGCGTTCAAAATCCAAACAAAGCCTTGACAAGATTCTAAAAGACCGTACACTCTCCGAATGAGCACACGGCTTCAGCTTGCTCAGTCGATCGCGCAGAGCCCCGCCAAAGCCTCGCTGGAGGATCTCCGCAGGCTGTGTGAGCGTGCCGGGGGCACGGGGGAGCGTGGCGACTCCGGTGGTCGTGGCGATGGCGTGCTGGTGACCGGCTGGGCGGAGATCGATCAGGTGCTGCCGTCGCGAGGGCTCGATACCGCGCGGCTGCACGAGTGGGTGGGCGTGATGCCGTCGGCTGATGGCACCCACGAGACGAGCGCCGGCGCGAGCGGCGGGGGTGTGAGGCGACAATCCGCGCGGGTGTGGACGCCGGCGTTGTCGGTCCTTTCGCACTTGGTCGGGCGGGTGGTTCAGCAAACGCCACATCGCCAGGTGCTGTGGATCGGCGAGCGGGTGTGGCCCTGCCCGCTCTCGATGGATGAGGCGGTGCTGCGGCGCAGCGTCTTTGTGCGGGCGACCAAGTGGTTTGAGCGACTGTGGGCGGCGGACCTGGCCCTGCGAAGCGGCGCAGCCGGGGCGGTGATCGTTGACGCGGGGGGGATGGATCTCTCGGCAACACGACGGCTGCAACTGGCGGCGGAGTCTGGCGGCGAGGGTGGAGGAGGCGGAGGTGGCGATGGGCAAGGCGGTCTGCCTGATCGCCAGGCCGCCTTGGGAGCTCTCGCAGTTGACCGCTTCGACAACGCGATGGTGCGTGTCGCGTGTCGCGGCCAGTCTCAGCGTCGGTTTCGCACATCCCGCGCGACGATGGAGCGTCGAGCTGTTGCGTTGCAAAGGAGTGCAACCCGAGATGGCGGCGCCACGCCGCTGGATTCTGGAGCACGACCATGCGAGCCATGGCCTTGTGGTTGCCCGCGTTCTCGACGGACCTGGTGAATCGGCGGCTGAACCGAGCCGGCGGCGGGCGTCGGGCTGAGCGGCGCATCGTGCTGCTCACGCGGGGCGTCAACGGGCGGGAGATCGTGCAGCGTCGCTGCGCGCACGGCGCGATGGCGGGTGTGCGCGCGGGGTTGGATCTTGCCCAGGCCCGCGCGCTGCTGCCGCCTGGCGCCGCGGTGCATGTCGAGGCCCATCGGCCCGATCGCGATCAGGAGTCGCTGCATCGCTTGGCGTGCTGGGCGCTGCGGATCGCGCCGCGCGTCGCGCCCAATCCGCCCGATGGTTTACTGCTGGAGATCACCGGCACCGGGCGGCTGTATGGCAGCGAGCGGCG
>JAIEQQ010000506.1 GCA_019747615.1 Phycisphaerales bacterium | reverse complement strand
TTGGGGAACAACGGGGGCGCAGGAGTGGCGGTCGCTGTGACACTGGGTACAGTCACAGCATCCGCTGGCGATGGCTGAGCGGCGGGAGTCGCGGGCTCGATCGTGTTCCTCACCGTCGCCAGTTCGCTTACGGCGTCTTTGATCGCGGCGGGCGTCGGCGTTTCGTTCACCGCCAAGACACCGGGGCCCTGCGGGAACCAGTTCGACCACAGTTGCGACGGCATCCACACGCCCGCAACGACACCCCCGGCGAGCACCACTGCGGCCCACGGCGTGCTGCGTCCGAAGCGCACGGGCATGACGCGAGCGATCTGCGCGGCGCTGACGCCGGAGGCCACCGACTCACCCTGGCGAATCGCGGCAAGCTCAAAGCTGCCGGTCGATGAGGACCTCGCAAACTCGCCGGCGCTTGAAATCTGGTTGTTCAATCCGAGCAGTGATTCAGCGCGGCAGAGTGCCGCGAGGGCTCGCTGTGAGCCGGCGGTACGCACCAATGCCCACGTGATCGCGCCGGCGACGCTGACAACGACCGGGACCCCAAGCAACAGCCACCAAGGCGCCGCGTCTAGTGAGGATCGCCAGCCAGCGACCGCAGAATCTCCAAACGTTCGAGCGATGGCGACTGAGCCGAGTCCGACGATCGAGCCAGCGAGAAGAGCGGGGCCGATGGCCTGGGCACCGAGTTGCAACGCCGCGCGACGTCGGGCGAGTTTCGTGATGGCGGCAATTGAGGACATGCTGGACATTGTACGGTTGAGCCCACTTCTGGTTCCGAAGGTTCGCGCCGGTTCGAGGGATCTGGTCGCGCCGTGACGGCGGTTTCCGACTTCTAGGTCGCATGAATACCGTTCCGAGTCCGCGTTTGGCGGCCATCGAGCCGCACCGGGAGCGATTGCATGGTCATAGGACGTGCTTTTCTGTGCGTGGCCATGACCTTGATCGCATTTGCGTCGCTGGCGTCAAGCGCCGCGGCGGAGACGTCGTTCAAGGCGTTCAACCGAACGTCCCGAACCGCGGAGTTCTGGATCGACGGCACGTTTGTCGGGGCGGTCCCCGCGGCGTCGTCGGTGGTGTTTTTGAATCCGCCGCGAGATGCGGAGCGGCAGAAGAAAGGCAACGTTTCGGTGATTGTCGTCAGCGCCGATGCCGAGGCGTATTGGCTGAATGGGATCATCTTCGGCGTCACTGAGGGGCAGTCGTTTGAAGTGGTGTGGGGCGGCATCGATGCGGGCGAAGGGCTGAAGGTGGTTGAGCAGCGGCCCGCGGCGACACCAACGTTTGAAGACATTGCCAAAGCTCGCTGGCAGACCCTCGCAAAGCTCTTGCCCGGGCAACCTTCGCCATTCGCGACAACACTGATCGGCACCGAGTGGAACGGCAAGCCGGTGAACGGCGAGGTCCTGGCGATCAGCAACTCCACGAAGGCGAGCTTTGCCAACTCGATCGGGATGCTGTTCGTGCGGATCAGGGCCGGCTCGTTCGTCGTTGCGACGACGGGCAACCCGGCCGGGCGCGGCGTGACGCTGACTCGCGACTTCTACATGGCTGTCACTGAGGCGTCCAATGCGCAGGTGGCGCGCGGCCTCGGAACGTCGCACACACGCGTGGAGGCCGCTGACCATCCGCGCGCGATGATCACCTGGGCGAAAGCCAACGAGTTCTGCGAGCAACTGACGGACGTTCCTGGGTTTGTGTACCGCCTTCCAAGCGAAGCGCAGTGGGAGTACGCGTGTCAGGCGGGCAGGCTGGCGCCGTACAGCCCCGCGGTGACGGACATCAATCGGATCGCTTGGACGAGCAAGAACTCCGGTGGCGTGGCGCACCCGGTCGGGCAGTTGCTGCCCAACGACTATGGGCTGTACGACATGCACGGCAACGTCCGCGAATGGTGCAGAAGTTGGTGGAGCTTTACCCCGCCCGCTGGCACGGACCCCGAGGGACCGGCGACCGGCAAAGAACGCGTTCGTCGTGGCGGGAGCTTCCAGTGGCATCAGGGCGCCGCGACGTCAGGATTGCGGGATGCCAGCCCGCCGGACTTGGCGCACCCGACGCAAGGATTTCGGATGATCCTCGAAGTCGCTCCGCCTGCGAAGCCATCAACGCCAGAACCAAGCCCGGCGGCACCGGAGCCAAGCACGGATCGTTGAGTTGCTCCGATCGGTAGGAGGCGCGCTGAGCAGTTTCTGCGGCGTGAAGAGGCGGCCTCGCGACCACGCCGAAGTCAATCCTCAAACTGGAACGCCGGCGATGAGAATGGCGGCGGCTTCCGCAGGCCGATCGCCATGACGAAGCCGGTCATGAGCCAGACGCTGACAAGGCTCGAGCCGCCGTATGAGACGAACGGGAGCGTGATGCCGATCACCGGCAGGATGCCAACGACCATGCCGAGGTTGATGGCGATCTGGCAGAAGATGAACGTGGCGACGCCGACGCAGACGAGCCGGCCGAAGCCGTCGCGCGTGCGGGCGCCCGTGAGCAACGCGCCGGCGAGCCAGAGCGCGTAGAGCGCGAGCATGGCCAGCCCGCCGACGAAGCCGAAGCGGGCGCTGTACACCGCGAAGATCATGTCGTTGTGGCGCTCGGGCAGGCGGCTGGAGCGGACGACGGCTCGCGTGCGCGAGTCCGACAGGCCCCAAGTCTGTCCAGCGCCCAGAAGCATCCGCGCCGTCTGCGGCTGCTCAGCGGTGGGGGACCCGGCGCGAGGGCTGCCGGTGAAGTCTCGGTAGACATCGACGATGCGCTGGCGCTGATAGGGCTTCAGTGCCGGCCACGCGGCAGGCGCCGCGAGCGCCGCCAACACGCAGACCAGCAGCAGGTGCCGTGCCCGAGCCCCGGCTGCGAGCAGCATCGCAAACAGCACCGGGACGAACAGCATCGCGGTGCCAAGGTCCGGCTGCAGGAAGATGAGCCCCGTGGGGATCGCCGCGACTGCGGCCGGCGGCACGAGGCCCAGCATCGTGCGGTGATTCTGCCGCACGCGCAGGTACTCTGCGGCGCACAGGACAAAGGCGAGCTTTGTCAGTTCGCTCGGCTGCAAGTCAATCGGGCCAAGGTCAATCCAGCCGCGCACGCCGTTGCGCGGCGCGACGAGCCACGACGGCACAAAGGGCACAAGCAGGAAGATCAGCAGCAGGATGCAGCCGCCGAGGATCGGCCACGCCGCGAGGCGCCAGCGCTTGTAGTCCGGCAGCGCGATGCCCAGCGCCGCGACCATGCCAACGCCCATGAAGACCAAGTGCTTGATCGTGCGAGGCGCCAGCTCCGCGGCGCTCGACGGCGCTTCGAGCTGTGACGCGACATCAATGCAGTACGCGCCCAGAAGCGTCAGCGCGATCGCCGCCACGACACTCAGCCACGCGGGTGTGAGCAGCGATGCGTCTTGTCCGAAGTATCGCTTGAACAGCGTCATTGGGCCGCACCCAGATAGCCCTCGCTGATGAGCGCGTGGATGATCTGGTTGCACAGCGGGCCGCTGATGCGGCCGCCGGAGCCGCCGCGCTCGACCAGGAGCGAGACCGCGTATTTCGGGCGGCCGCCCTGCGGGCCGACGAGAACGACGAACCACGCATGATCAAGGCTGACGGGGTTGCCGCGTTCGTCAACGATCGGGCGACCCTGCGGATCGCGGGCGCGGAGGCCGGAATCGGCGGTGCCGGATTTTCCCCAGATGCTGACGCCCTCTGCGTTGAAGATATTCTCTTTGCGACCATCTTCGAGCGAGATGTGGTGGCCGGTGCCACGGTCCTCGGTCACGGCCCGACGCAGGCCCTCCAGAGAGAGATCGACGGCGCGTCGATCGAGCTTGAGATCATCGATCACCGGCGTCTGGTCGATCCGCACGCGCGGCACGATCCGCACGCCGCCTCGCGCCAGTGTGGCGTACGCATCCGCGGCGTGCAGCGGTGTCCACGCGATCGGCCCCTGACCGATGCCCATCAGGATCGACTCGCTGAGCGAGAGCCCGCCCTTGCCGGGCGTCACACCGGTGCGACGCATCGGTGCCTCGGCCGGAATGCCCATTTCCTGGCGGTCCTCGTCGCTGCTATCTACCGCGGGCTCGTCGGAACTCGCCGCGGCTGACGGCACGAGGCGCCCCGCGCTGCCCGGGAAATACGGCGCGAGTCCCAGGCGCGGGTGCTTGGCGTTCGGGCCGACGCCGAAGCGCTCGTACCACTGGCCGATGCGTTCTGGCCCCAGCGCACGCCCGACGTTGAAGAAGTAGATGTTGCAACTGGCCATGATCGCGCTGGTGACATCCAGCGGCCCGCCGAGTTGAGAACTGTGAGTCAAGCCGTTGAACTGCTTGTAGATCCAGCAGCGGAACGTGTTTGGCTGATCGGGGTAGAGATGGCCGGTGCAGTCGAGGCGTTTGAACGCATCGAACACGCCATCGGTCACGGCGGCGCAGTACATCAACGGCTTGACGATCGAGCCTGGCGCGTACGGCCGAGCGAAAGCCTTGTTGATCGCGAGATTGTTCTCCGGTGCAAAGACGGTGTCCGGGCTCGTGCGTGCCTGCTCACGCGAAAAGGTCGGCGACGAGACCATCGCCAGAATGTCACCGGTATCAACCTCGATGATCACGCACGCGCCGCTCAGCTCCGTGCCGGTGGCGATCGCGCGGTTCTTCTGCCACGCCTGAACGACCGTGAGCCCTGCGTCGCCGCTCATCAGCGCCTGCACGCGGGCCTGGAGCGTTGCGTCGAGCGCGAGCATGACGTCGCGCCCCGGCGCGCGTTCGACCTTGGATTCAACCCCGGTCTCGGCGTCCTTGGTGACGCGCCCGCGTGAGCCGCGGAGCGACTGCTCGATGGCCCATTCCAGACCGGTGGCGCCGACGCTTTCGCCGGGCAAATAGGCGCGAGGGTCCGCGTTGTCGGAGTCTGCGCCGGTCTGGCGTCTGGCCTCGCTCCAAGAGGCGATCTCGGCGTCGTTGGCGCGCTGGCGTGCGTCGGGCGGAGCGCCGAGCGCGACGCGATCTTGCCACCAGTAATCCTGATCGAGCGGGCGCCTACGCATCCAGCCGACGATGCTCGACATCACGCCGCGCACGGTGAAGAGCAGGGGGGTATCGCTGCGAAGCGGGCCGGGGAACGAGCGGCGATCAACGAGCACGTCCATCGTCTCGCCGGGGTACTCGCGACCGGTGCCGTCGATCAGGTGGAGGCCCGGCATCCAGAACGGCTGTTCAACGCCGCCCGCAGCCGCCGGGCCGCTGCCCGCGCGCCCCTTGGCCGGTTTGCTCGTGGTCTCAAACGGGAAACGCAGCGCCACCTCGTCATCAACATCGTGGACGATGACGTGCCATGTGCGTTGTTCTCGGATCGGCTGGGCGACCTCGGCGGTCGCCACCGACTCAAACTCCAGGTTCGGCGTGAGCTCAAATCCGGTGTTGATCTCGTCCTCCAGAGCGCGGCGCTGAGCCTCCACGGCGGTGGACGCCTGCCGCGAGACCTCGCTGACGATCTCGGCACGACGATCTTCGAGTTCTTCGAGCGTCAGATCAGCACGAAGCGCAAACTGTCTCCACGCCTCGTCGAGCTGCTTGATGAACTCCGCGGCACGTTGCTGCACCAGCCGCTCGCGCTGCACCGGTGAGAGCTGCCGCCACAGCGGCCCGGCCTCTTTGCGTGCCGCGAGGCCGGCTTGCTCATAGGCCCATTGCCCGGTGATGACCGGGTACTCCACGGCGATATCGAAGCTCGGGCGATCAAGCGCCAGCACCCGCCCCTTGCGATCCAAGATGCGCCCGCGCGTCGTCGGCTCCCAGCGATGCGAAACGAGCTTGGACTCCGCCTTCGCGCGATGCGAGCTGCCTTGGGCCAGCGTGAGCTGGCCAAAGCGTGCAACCACCGGCAGCAGCGCCAGCACGCCGCCGGCGCTGAGCAGCAACAACCGTCGATGAAACAACTCCGGCAGCAATCCCTTGCCAACCATGACACAGTGTATCGGGTGATCACGCGTGAAAACGCGAGCGCGGCAGCCGCTTTCGGCGGCTGGCGGAGGCAGTGGTCAGTTTTCAGTTTTCAGCGGTCAGTAGTCAGTGGTCAGCAATCAATCGCTTTGAGCTTTTCGGCTTCGATCTTGAACCCTCTCCGTCGCTCTACCCTCGCCGATGCCAATCCACCTCCGCCCCGCGACGCCCGCCGACATTCCCGTGATTCTGAAGCTCATCGGCGAGCTGGCCGAGTACGAGCGCGTGCCCGAGGCCGCGGTGGCGACGCCCGAGCAGATCCAACGCGCGCTCTTTGGCGATGCCGCTCGCGACGGACGCGGCGCCGGTGTTGCCGAGTGCCTCATGGGCGAGGTCATCGCACCCGACGGCTCACGAAGCGTCGAAGGCTTCGCGTTGTTCTTCATGAACTTCTCGACATGGACCGGCAAGCCCGGCATCTACCTCGAAGACCTCTTCGTCCGGCCGCACGCCCGCGGCGTCGGCCTCGGCAAAGCCCTGCTCCGCGAACTCGCTCGGATCGCCGTCTCGCGCGACTGCGGCCGCGTCGAATGGAACGTTCTGGACTGGAATCAGCCCGCGATCGACTTCTACCTCAAACTCGGCGCACAACCACTCTCAGAGTGGACGATCCACCGCATGACCGGCGACGCGATGCAACGGCTTGCGAGCAGCTGACTCGAGAGTTGCCAGCGGTCAGTTTTCATTTTTCAGTTGTCAGTGGTCATTTGTCAGCAGAGCGAAGGCACACCAAGGCAGAGAGCGCGCGGCGGTCGTTCCGCGTCTTCCGATGCCCATTACCCATCACGTAGTGCCTGATGCCCAGTGCCTGATGCCTACTGCTTCTTCCGCGTGATCTCCGCGTATGCGTTGTGGTTGTGGATCGACTCGAAGTTCTCGGAGTTGATCGAGTACCACCGAACGCGGTCGTCGCCCTCGAGGCTGATCGCCAGGTCACGCACGATGTCTTCCACGAACTTCGGGTTCTCAAACGCGGCCTCAGTCACGAACTTCTCATCCGGCCGCTTCAACACCGCGTACACCTGCGTGCTCGCGGCGTTCTCCAAGTGCTTCACCAGATCCTCAATCCACATCACGCTGTTGGCCGGATCCGTCCGCACCTTGGCCCCGATGTGGCAACGCTGGTTGTGCGCGCCGAAGCGGCTGATCTCCTTGCTGCACGGGCACAGGCTCGTCGCCGGCGCGGTCACCCCCATCACAAAGTCATCGGTCTCGCCCGAGCTGCACTCAAATGTCACCTTGTAGTCCATCAGCCCCGGCTGGCCCGTCACAGGCGCGAGCTTGCGGATGAAATAGGTGAACTCCGCGGAGAAATGCGCATCGGCGGCGTTGAGCCGCTCGCGAATCTTCCGAGCAATGCCCGCGATGTCCGCCGGCGTGATCGCCATGTCGTGCTCGTTGAGCACCTCGACAAAGCGGCTCATGTGCGTGCCCTTCTGGTGGTGCGGCAGCGACACATACATGTTGATCGTGGCAACCGTGCCCTGCTCCCCGCCGCCGGGCATGGAGATCCGGATCGGATAGATCACGTCCTTGACGCCGACGCGATCGATCGCGACGCGCCGAATATCGCCCTGCCCCTGCACGTCGGGGATCGCCTTGCCACTGACCCCGCCGATCGTCGCGCCCTTGTCCATTCGATCCTTTCCGTACTCGCCCGCTTCTGCGGGCCTCGCCGAGACTGTCAGTTGAGATGCCCCGATCAGCGATTTGTTACGTCTTCTCAGCCGTCGCCAGCCCGACGCCCCACTTGGCCCCGATCGGCAATCCCAGCATCGCCCCCGCCAGCCAATCCAGCGGCATCACCCGTGCCGGGGCCAGGAGCTCCATCGAGTTCGCCCGCAGAAGCAACGCACTGGGAGCACCGGGCTCCAGCAACAACGCCGCGGCGGGCGCCGCCGCCGCCACGATCCCAAACCCCGCCGCGAGCACCCACCCCTGCGATTGCTTGTGGAGCAGCCCAGTCAACACGCCGGCCACGATCGCCGCCAGCATCGCCGCCGCGATCGTCTGACCCTTGAGCGTCGAGACCGCCGCGACGTACGACACCAGCACGCTGGCCACGACGCAGACCACAACGCTGATTCCAGCACGCTGGAGCATCATCGCGCGATCGTCGCCCGCCGGATCGTGCCGGTCTTCGCGATGGCCGTGGGGCACGCTGTCGAGCCGTTGACCCTGCAGCCCGGCGAAGCCGATCGCAAATGCCCCGGCGCACACCAGAGTACCCAGGATCGCGCCTTCCAATGCGATGAGTCCGAACTGGGCCCGATCGGGCGATACGCGCAGGATCTCGTCAACTCGCCCCGAGCCCGCCGCGAGCCACGCGAGCACCCCGCCCGCACAGAAGTACCCCCAGCGGGTGCTCGTAAGCCGGGCAACCAACGCGCCGAAGCCCATCGCCAGCACGACGCCGGCCGCCGCGCGCAGGACACCCCCGACGCCGCCGGACTCAGCGAGAATCGGTTCGACATGGGAGAAACCGTCGCCGCCCCGCAGTGCGCCGGTCAACCAGCCCGCGACCGGGCCCAGGGCCAGCAGCCCGAAGATAAACAGTGACCATCGAACGACCGCGTCGCGCATAGGAGGAGAGCATATGCGCGATGCGTTGCGACCTCTCCGTCGCGTCTCACCTCGCGCCGCTGCGTCACTTCAGGAGCGTTCGCCGCCGCAGTGTGTCGATCAGCACCGATTGGACCGGCGTGTCGGTCGTCACGAGCTCGTGGCCCAGCCCGTGCTTGTTGCAAAAGTCGTGCAGGTCGTCGATATACCGCCGCACCGCTCGCGTGTACCCGGCGCTCAGCTCGGGCGTCACCGTCACTTCCGCCGCCCGTCCCGTTTCCACATCCGTCAATCGCAGATCGCCCGCAAGCCCTGATGGCGATGCTGCGCTGCTGGACCGTTGCGGGTCTAGCTCCGTCGGTGCCAGAAGCTGGAGGATCGTGACATCCATCCCGCCCAGCGCCGTGCGCCCCCCGCGCCCGCCGCTGGCCCCCGCCGCGAGCATCTTCAATCCCGGCTGGTATCCCTCCGGCGGAGGAACAAGCACATCACTCAGCAGCACCATGACCCCGCGGCTGTTGGTATCGCTCGCAATCGCCCGCATCGCGCCGGTGAACGCGTCTTCCGCCGCGCCAGTGTTCGCAAGCGCCACGCCGCTGCTGGTGAACGCGCTCTCAAGCAGAAACCGCGTGACGCGCTCGATGTTGCGTCGCCCGCGCAGGGGCTCCAGCGCGCGGACCCCGCCGCCAGGACCGCCCGCGCCGATCAAGCTCAGGCGCACGCGATTGTTATTGGTCAAGCCGATCGCGCACAGCGCCGCCGCGAGGCGCGCGCCGAAGAGCAGTTTGTTGCACGCCTCCGGCTCGCCGGCGTTCATGCTCGCCGAGACATCGAGCACGACGTGGAGTGCCAGATCCTCTTCTTCCTGAAAGAGCTTGATGAAGAAGCGGTCCAGGCGGGCGAGAACGTTCCAGTCCAGATGCCGCAGGTCGTCCCCCGGCGAGTACTCCCGATAGTCATCAAACTCGACGCTGCGCCCGCGGCGCTTGCTGCGGCGTTCGCCTTGCATCTTGCCGCGAAGCATCTTGCGCGACGAGACATCGAGCGATTCGAGCTGGGCCGCGAGCTCGGGCGGGAGAAGCTCGCCGGTCGTGGCGGGCGGTCGTGTCAGTGTGCCTGCGATCATCGTGGGATTATGGCCCGGCGCGAGAGCCTCAGCGGGCTCGCGTGCCGGCGGTCCGTTGATCCGAAGGCTTCACGCTCCTGTTGCCGCAATCTCCTCGTCGCAACCGACTACCGAGCCCGCCGAACGATCATCGTCTGTCCCGCTTTGATCTCAGATACCGGCGGCAGCTCCCACCCCATCGCGCCGATCTGGTTCAGCGCCGTCACGAGCGGGTTGAACTGCTCCTTGAAGTACACATCGCCGTTGCGGAAGGTCGCCGGATCACCGGCGACCGGCGGCGTCACCTCAATCCACGTCATGCGATTGCCCGTGCGCAGCGTCGCCGTCTTCTCATCGATCACCAGGAGGGCGTACTCCCACTGATCCGTCTTGCCACCGCCGCGCGCCGGCCCCTGGCCGGCGAGCATCGCGACCATGCCGACGCCCATCGCGCCGAGCGCCAAGCACAGCGCAGGGTGTGCATGCATCCGTCGGCGGGGAGTTGATCGTGAAGTATCGACCGGTCCTGAGTTCACGTGAGTCTGCATGGTGGAAGTCTCCGGGTCGGGCGGGGGGGTTGGGGGATGTTGGTGGGTGGGGGGAAATGTTTTATGCGTTGCAACGGTTGCGGCGGCGT
>JAIEQQ010000530.1 GCA_019747615.1 Phycisphaerales bacterium | reverse complement strand
ACCCGCACCCACAACCACCCCCACCACTCACCACACTCAGCATGCGGCATCCCCGCCACGCCCGCGCACCAGTTTTCCGCCGCCGCAGCCCATCGCCCGCCCTCCTCCGCGATTGTCCATGCCGACGAATCAACCCAATCTGACCGATCTGGCTCACCTCGCCGAAGCGGTGCGCCGCTCGTGCCTCGCGCACCGTTGGCTCATCGCGTTCGTGCTCGCGCCGCTGCTCGGCGCTCCGGTGCTCCTGGCGCAGGCAGACAAGCCCCCGCTCGCGGAGATCGCTGGCGTGCAGTTCGGCCTCGGCGATGTGATCATCGCCGAGCGCTTCATGCCTGTGACCGTGCGGATCGCCGGCGGTGATGTGCCGGTGAACGGCGAGGCCGTCATCACGTACGTTCAAGACGCCACGCAACGCACCTCGATCGTTCGCCCGTTCGCGACAACACCCGGCAAGACGATCGATCTCAGCTTCGTCGCCGCGCTCCCGCTGAACATCCGCAAGGTCAGCGTCACCATCCGCGGCCCCGGCTTTCGCGAGAGCACCGTCAACTTCAACTCTCAAATCGCCAACACAAACCCCGACGAGATCCCCCTGCCCGACTGCATCTCCCGCGACACCGTCATCGTCGGCGTCGTCGATGACGACAGCCTCGTGCCGCTGGTGCCCAAGTCGCTCAACACGCGCTTGCTGCAGGTGGACGACGACAAGAAGAACACCCAGGCGTCATTCGACCCCGGTCATGTCAGGGTCTGGGGCGTCGCCCCGCAGAAGCTCCCGCTCGCGCCCGCATCGTTTGATGCGCTGAACACGCTGGTGATCCGTGATCAGATCATCCCGCGTCTTGAGCCGCGACAGATCGACGCGATCCGTGTCTGGCTCCAGCGCGGCGGCAGCCTCGTGGTCATCGCTAATCAACCCGGCACCTCGCTGGCCCGCCCCTGCCCGATGGCGCTGAGCCGTTTTCCCTCGACGAAGTACAAACGGCGTCGGAGACCGCGGGCCTCGCCCTGCGTGCGCTCAGCACCGCGAGCCGGCCGGTCACGCTCGCATCGTCGATCGCCCACCGCCCGATCCGCCTGACCCCCGCGGGCCAGCGCGACGGCTGGATGTCCCTGCTGCCGATCTACCGCGCCGGGACCGTCGCCGGTGCAAGCGCGGGCTCACTCGGTGTCATCGGCCCGGTGGGCTTCGGCCAGTTGCTGGTGCTCGGCTTTGATCCCTCGCGCGTCGCCGAGCCGATCTCCGGCGAAGCCACCGCCGACGTGTGGAGCACCTTGCTCACCGAGCAGGCCCGCCTGGTCAACCCCGCACCCTGGAACGACGAGTTTGACTACATGCTGGGCTCGGGCCGCTCGCGCAGCGCCGGGTATGGCGTGCAGATGGCCATCGCGTCGCTCTGCACGCCGCGCCCGCCGTCGCTGACGGTCATCATCGTGATCATCCTCGGCGGCCTCCTGCTGGCAGCGCTCATCGGCCCGATCGATCTGCTCGTCCTGGGGTTCCTCAAGGCCCGCCAGTACGCGTGGCTCACCGCGACCGGCTGGCTCCTGCTCGCCTCGGTCGCCGCGTGGATCCTGCCGGAGATCCTCCGCCCGCTCCCCGGCTCGGCCAACCGCGTTGAAGTTGTCGATGTGCTCGCGCAGCCGGAGTCGTCCGCATCAATGACCGCGGGCGTCACGACGATCTTTGTTGGCAAGGCCGGCGCGATTCCCGAGAACCTCGGGCGCTCGGCGTCATTCCGGGGCATCTCGGCCACCGGCGCAAACTCCGGCGGGGACCAGTTCGCCATGCCCGAGCTTCTGATGACGCAGGACTCCGCCGGCAACGCCGCCGCTCTGCGGTTTGTTCTCCGGCGCGCCACGCTCCGCTCGTTCATCGAGGATGCGCCCACAACCGACGCTCCCGGCTTCACGCTCGAAGGAACACCCGACCAGCCGCGCGTCGTGCTGACTCGCATGCCCAAGGACGCCCGCATTCGCGGCGCGCAGCTCGTTACACCCAGCAAGGTCATGACGCTTCGGCCAACGCCTGATGGCGGCGTGCTGGAGGCCAGCGGCGAGCCCTCCGGCCGCTTTGCCCAGAACGCCAACCTCCGCCACATCATCTCGGTCTTCGGCCGTCAGAACAACATCGGCGAGGAGAACATCAGGTCCTTCGGCAGCGCGGTCGCCCCGGCGGAGGTTGACGCCCGCACGCCCGGCGCGCGCACCAACATCATGCCGTCGATCCTGACGATCCCCGGCGCCGATGTTCGCACCGATGCCCTCGTGCGTCGCGACGCCAGCGGCCGCTTCGCGATCCTGCTGCTTGAGGTCGACCAGTTGCCGCCGCTGCTCAAACTCGCCGGCACGCAAGAGACCACCCGGCGTGCGTTCTATCGCGTCGCGATCCCGCTCCCGGATTCCTTCCGCTCAGGCCCGCCCATCGCCCCACTTCCCGCCGGTCCATCGCCGGAGAGCCCAAGTTGATCACCATCCGCAATCTCAACAAACGCTTCGGCTCGCTCGTCGCGCTGGACTCGGTCACCATCGAACTCGGCGCCGGTGAGCTCTTCGGCTTCATCGGCCCCAACGGCGCCGGCAAGAGCACCACGATGAAGATCCTCTGCGGCCTGCTGGTGCAGGATTCCGGCGAGGCCCTCGTCTGCGGCCTTGATGCCCGGCGCGAGCCCGACGCCGTCAAACGCGTCATCGGCTACATGCCCGATTTCATCGGCGTCTACGACGACCTTACTGTCGATGAGTATCTCCAGTTCTTCGCCGCCGCGTTCAGCATTCCCTCGCGAAACGGCAAGCGCCGCAGCGTCATCGACTCCGTCCTCCAGCTCACCGATCTCACCGAGAAGCGCCACGCGATGGTCGATTCGCTCTCGCGCGGCATGACCCAGCGCCTCGGCGTCGCGCGCGTCCTTCTCCACGAGCCCAAAGTCCTCCTGCTCGACGAGCCCGCCAGCGGCCTGGACCCGCGCGCCCGCATCGAGCTTCGCGAGATCCTCCTGACCCTCCGCCAGATGGGCAAGACGCTCATGGTCTCCTCGCACATCCTCGCGGAGCTCGGCGAGATGTCCACCTCCATCGGCATCATCGAAAAGGGCAAGATGATCTTCGCCGGCTCGCTCGAGGAAGCCCTCCGCCAGAGCGGCATTGGTGATCGCGTGGCCATCACGCTGGAAGCCCCGACGGACAGCTCTCCATCGATCTCGCCCGATCGCGCCGCGCTCAGCCTCGAGGGCGACCCGCGCATCGCTCGCATCAGCGTCGAAGACCGCCAGATCATCGTCGATCTGCACCGCCCCGACGCCGCGGCTCACTCGCACCACTTCCTCATCGAGCGGCTCATCGCCTGCGGCGCCCGCATCGAGGCGTTCACCCCGCGCACGATCAAACTCGAAGACGCATTCCTCCGCCTGACCAAGGGCCAGCTCAACTAAGTCGCACGCACCGTGAACGAACAACCTTCCATCCCGCCCGCAGCCGCCGCGCCCGCGATCACGCCGACCGTACTAGGTGCAACACGTCGGCAGCCCCGCCTGAGCTTGGCAGCACTCAACCCGCTGAACGTCTTCCTTGGCCCGGTCTTCTGGCGAGATGTCCGCATCGTCTCCCGCAAGCCGCTGACGTTCTGGGCTCGCTCCATGTTCGCCCTGGTCCTTGTCGCCCTGGGCTCGATCGCCATCTGGGGCACGATCTACGGCACGTCGTTCCAGTCCGGCACGCAACAACTCGAACAGGCCCAGCAGATCGCCCCCGGTCTCACCCTCTTTGTCATGTGGGTGCAGTTCGTGCTGCTCAACCTCTCGGCCCCCACGATGACGGGCCCGGCGTTCATCGAGGAACGCACCAAGCGCACGCTGGACACGCTGGCGCTGACCCCGCTCCCGGCGCTCTCGATCACCGGATCAAAGTTTGCCAGCCGCCTGCTGTGGGTGCTGATTCTCGCGCTCATCCCAGTGCCGCTGCTGCTCACGCTCCGCGTCTTCGGCGGCATTGATGCCGGCTTCATCGTCCAGGCCTCGCTCATCACGCTCACCTCCGCCAGCGCCGCCGCCGCCGCCGCGATGCTGTGCTCGTGCTTCGCCCAGCGCTCGCCGACTGCCTCCGCGTTCGGGATGATGGTGGCGTTGATGATGAACATCGCCCCGTTCATCGCCGATCTGTTGTTCTACCTCGTCGGCCTCGGCTCGCTCTCCCAGTTCGCCCCCGCGGCATCTCAGGCCCTGGCCATTGTCAGCCCCGGATACACGCTTTTCAACGCGAGCCTGCTCGTCACTGGCGGCCTGGCGCCGTTCTATCCGTGGTGGGCGAACATCGCCTCGAACCTCACGCTGACACTCTTCTTCGTCGCGCTCACGTCTCTCCGCCTCCCCGGCCTGATTCGCCAGGGCGGCTCGCTGACACCCACGAGCACACGCGCCTCACGACGCGCCGCCAAGGCCGCGACCGCTCAGGCGGGCTCAGACGCAGCGCTTACCCCCGAGGACGACTCAGGCAGCACCACCGCCGCCGATGCGCGCCGCCGGCGCTCCGGCGCCCCGCGCGCCGTCGGCACATCACGCACGGTCTCGGATCACCCGGTCCTCTGGCGTGAACTCCGCCAGACCAGCGTGCGCCACGCCTGGGCCCGCTGGCTCGTCGCCGGCCTGTGCTTTTTGGTCATTGTGCTCGTCTACGTCCAAGCCGGTCCGGACACCAGCGCCGGCGCGATCACGCCGGGCATCATCCTCGCCCTGATCACGCTCTTTGCCGCCCTCAGCGCATCAACCGGTGCGATCGCCGGCGAGGCCGAAGCTCGCACGCTCTCCTCGCTGCTGAACACGCCGCTGACGCCGTCGGTCATTCTCGGCTCGAAAGTCATCGGCGCGATGCGGCGCTGCCTCCCGGTCTTCGGCGCGTTCTGCGCTCACCTGGTCTTCGTCAGCTTCTGCGGCGGCATTCACCCCGTCGTGCTCCTGCTCGCTCCGATCTCTCTGGCCAGCGGCGTGATCCTGCTCTGCTGCACGGGCCTGCTCCTAAGCCTCGTGTGCAAACGCTCCGCATCCGCCGCGACGAACAACATCCTGTTGGTTGGGCTTTTCTGGATCGGCATTCCGCTGGGCACGCTCTTCCTGTCCGCCTTGATCTCGCCGTTCCGTTCCGAACTCTTCGTCTACATCCTCTTCATCTTCAACGCGCCGGCCACCACGTTCACCACGCTTTTCAGCGCTGCTGAGGCCGCTGAGAGCCGCAGCTTCCGCTGGTCTTTGCCGGCCATCGGCAATGGCATGGGCAAGTTCATGTTCACCGTCTTCCTCTCATCATCGATCCACGTCCTGCTCGGTCTCCTGGCCCTGGCCTACGCCCGGGTGGCGTTCTATCGCCACGCCCTCCGCACCACCGCCTGATCCCCCGCGATCGCACCGCTCACACAAGATCAAGGTCCGGTATCCACCGCCGCACGACGTCAGGTCTTCGCCCGCCCGCCGCGGCTCAAACCCGCCGCCGATTGGACCGATATCTGGACGATGCCCCGTCGTCCTCTACCTTCGCCGGGCCTGACGCACCGTGCCACCGACCCGTCCTCGAGTCGGTGCGATCGCTCGCTCGCCCAGCGCCGGAACGACCAACGCTCGATGAGCGCGATCGCCGTGGCGATCATCGCTCTCGCCTGCACGCTGCTCATCTCAGCGGGCGCGATCGCCGCGGGCCTGCGCTCCGAGATCTCACCGCCGACGACACCCGCCGTCGCGCCCTCGCCCGACACCACTCGCGCCGCCACCAACGGGCGCGTGGTCCACTTCTTCAACTTTGAAGAGCAAGACGAGAACCCCGACCCCATCCCGCTCCACTGGTTCCGAGCGCAGAACAACCCGCCCGATCGCGTGCGACCGGGGTTCCCGGTGTGGAACCTCGCCGCGTTCTCGTCACGCTACGCCCGCTCGGGCAACACCTCCGTCATGCTCCCCACCCTCGGCGGCTCCACATCGCTGCGCCTCAGCGCCGGCATGCTCCCCATCTTCCCGGCGGCGGACTACATCGTGACCGGCGTCATCCGCACCAGCAACCTCAACGTCGCCCGCGCCGCCATCAGTTGCCGCCTGCTCGATGCGCAGCGCCGCCCCATCGCCTCAACCGAAACACGCTCGCCGCTGGTCCTCTCGCCCGATGACTGGACGCCCGTGGCTCTCAAGGTGCTCGGCAGCGCGACCGAAGCCGCGTTCCTGCAGATCGATCTTGAGCTGCTCCAACCCCGCGATTGCCAGACACCCTCGATCGTCGGCAAGCACCAGGTGTGGGAGGAAGACCTCACCGGGGCCGCGTTCTTTGACGACGTCGGCGTCTTCCAGCTCCCGCGACTGAGCATCTCGCCAGCGTCCGGCGGGCCGGTGGTCAACGCGCCGTCGCCGCTGACATTCACCGCTGTCGTCCGCGACCTCACCGGCGAGGACATCTCCGCCCAGTTCGTCCTTCGCAATCTCGATGGCGACATCATCGCCAGCGAAACGATCCAGCTCGGGCCCGGCGGCGGCGATGTGGATTGGTCGCCGAAGGTCACGCGCTTCGGCTGGTACGAGGCCTCGCTGGACATCACCGCGGGGCCGGCCATCGTCGGCAGCGCCGGCTGCGCCGTGATCTACGCGCCGCCAAGCGCCGGCTCTGGCAAGGGCCCGATGGACACGCGCTCGACCCGCGACGTGAGCATGGGTGTCGCGCTCTCGACGCTCACCAGCGAGCAGATCAGCGCATTGCCCGAGCTGCTCGAGCGGCTCTCGCTCTTCAGCGCCTCGCTGCCGGTCGTCGTCGATCACCAGTTCATCCCGCTCTCGTCGCTCCGCCCGGTGCTTGATCGCATCCTCGCCCGCGGCTCCATCGTCACGCTCGCCATGCCCACGCTCTCGCGCGAGCTCGGCGCGACGCTCCGCGTGGACCCGATCGAGCCGCTGGTCCTGGCCGATCACGACCCCGCGCAGTGGATCGGCTCACTGACCCCGTATCTGGACGCCTACGGCCAGCGCATCCCGCGCTGGCAGTTCGGCACACCGCCGGCGCTGCCGAGCTGGAGCCCGGCGGACCTCACACGCCGCCTCTCGGTCCTCCGCACGCAGATGGAACGCCTCATGCCCGGCGTACGCATGACCTTCCCCTGGTCGGCGGAGGTCGCGTGGCCGTCCCCGCCCCGCGCTGCAAACGCACGCCACGGCGCGCTGGACACGCTGACGCTCACACTCCCGGCAAACTTCTCGCCCCGCGACGGAGCCGCACTCGCCTCGCAGTGGCTGAACATCGCTCGGCGCGAGGGCTACGAACTCCACGTGCTCGTGGATCCGCAGACCGCCAGCGATGGCGTCCGCGTCGCCGATGCTGACCGCACGACCGACCTGATGCAGCGCGTCGCGCTGCTGTGGGAATCGCTCTCAATGGGGCAGGCCAACTCGGGCGATGGCTCGCTGCCGCGCTTGTCGCTGAACGACCCGTGGTCAACGCTTGACCGCGATGCGCCGTCGTCCACGCCTTCTCCGCTGCTGGGCGTCTGGGCCAACCTCAACGCTCGTCTCAGCGGCCGTCGCGTCGTCACAACCCTCACGCCCGAGTCCGGCATCACCGCCCTCGTCCTGGCCGGCCCGAGCGTGCCCGTCGGTCGCGCGACCGGAACCATCATCGCCTGGAGCGACGGACGCGAAGGCAGCGTCCTGCGCGGCTACTTCAGCGGCGACGAGCAGACCCTCACCGCCTACGACCCCTTCGGCAACACCAGCACGATCCGCCCCGTTGACTCCAACGCGCTGTACGAAATCCCGCTCAGCGCCACGCCGCTGATCCTCGAGGGCGTCGATATCGAGCTAGCGCAGTTCTCCGCGGGCTTTCAGGTCACGCCGATGTTTGTTCCCGCCGTCGCGACGATCCACGAGCGCGAGATCGTGCTGACCAACCCGTGGCCGGTGCGCATCACCGGCGAGATCCACCTGCCGGCGCAGCAGGTCGGCGTCTCGCGACAGCCGTGGCGCTTCACGCCATCATCGCCCATCTCGTTCTCGATCGCGCCGGGTCAGGTCGCACGCCTGCCGTTTGCGTTCTCGTTCTCCGCTGGTGAAGAAGCCGGGCCACGCACGCTCGTTGCCAACGTCCGCCTCTCGGCCGATCGCCAGTACGCGCCGATGCGTCTGACCGCCCCGATCCTCATCGGGCTGCAAGACCTGGACATGACCGTCGCGATCGCCGGCTCACCGTCACCGGAGGGCCCCGATCTGGTCGCGACCGCCACGGTCACCAACACCGGCTCAACCAATCGCACGATGCAGATCGAGTTCAGCGCCCCCGGCCACGCCCGCCAGAAGCTCCCGGTCTCGAACCTCGCGCCGGGCGAATCGACCGTCCGGAAGTTCGTCCTTCGCGGCGCTGCCAAGGCCCTCACCGGCCGCCAGACGCGCATGACCCTCGTTGACATCGAGGGGCTTGAGCGGCTGAATCGCTTCGCGAAGGTGCCGTGAGTGAAACGCGTGGGGCGCGGCGCGTGGGGCTTGAGGCGCTAGGCGCCCTCGCCATTCGCCCTGTCCGACCCGCCCCTCTGGCACTCTGGCACTCTGCCACTTTGCCACTTTGCTCCTTCCCAAAAACAACGCCGGGCCTCTTTCGAGGCCCGGCGCGTTCAGATCTTAGATTCGCTCAGAGCTTCATCGATCAGTCGATGAAGTTGGTGAGCTCGTCGTCGCGGACGGGGGTCTTCAGCTCGGTGCAGGTGGTCTCACCGGTCACGAGCTTCTCGCCGCTCTTGTTCGCCTTGACGATGAAGGACGAGGCCTTGATCGCACCGGGCGCCATCGTGCCAAACGAGAACTCGACCTTGTTGCCCATGACCTTGCCGTCAGCAGAGCTGACGAACACCATGTCGGCCGGGAGGGTCACGATCATCTTGACGTTGGTCAGGTTGATCTGGCCCTGGTTCTTGACTTCGACGCGATAGGTGTGGTTCGCACCGACCACGACGACGCCGTCATCGTCGGTCACGAGCGTGCCGATGTCCGGAACGCCCTGCACGCTGGTGTTGCAGTTGGCCGCGACTTCCGTCGCGCAGTCACCCTTGACCGACGCCGAAGCGTTGATCGTGCCGGCGCCGGTGTTGCGAACGACGTACGACACGGTCTTGCTCGCGCCCGCGGCCAGATCGCCGAGGTTCCACGAGGTGCCGCCCGCGCTTGCGGTGCCGCCCATGTCAGCGGAAACGAACGTCGTGCCCGCCGGGAGCGGAGCCATGACCATCGTGTTGGCGCTGGTGGCGTCGCCGGTGTTCTTCACGGTGAACTTGAAGTTCATCTGGCGACCGATGAGCGTGCCCGGGGGGCACTCAGCCGCGATCGTCAGCACCGGCTGCTTCACAGCAGTGCTGGCGTTGTTGCTGCTGGCCTTCAGGCCGCCGTCGGCCATGGCCGAGGCGCTGCTGGAGAAGTTGCCGGTCTTGCTGGCCTTGGCGCAGACGGTGGCTTCCTTCTTCTGGCCGGGCAGGAGGTCGCCGGCGTCGAAGGTCTGGCTGGTCTTGCCGTCGGCCATGGTCCAGCCGGCGGGGAGGTTGTAGGTGACCTTGGCGTTGCGAGCGACGCCGGTGCCCGGGTTCTCAACAACGATGCGGACGCAGATCTCGTCGCAGAGGAGCTTCATCTCGGGCTTGGAGATGGCAACCTTCAGGCCGGGCTGAACGACGTTGGTCGAGACGCACAGCAGGCTGTTGTAGCTGACGCTGGCGCAGTTGGTGAGCGTGCCGCTGGCGGCGTTGGTCTTGGCGGTCAGCTTGACCATCTTGCTCTGGCCGGGAGCGATTGAGCCCAGGGCCCAGGTGAGGTCCGGGATGTTGCCCATGTACTGCGGGTCGCTCTTGACGAGCGTGATGCCCTGAGCGCACGAGTCCTTGAGCATGACGTCGCGGAGTTCCATCGAGGTCAGGTTGGTGACCTTTTAGGAATAGTCAAACTCCTGGCCGGAGATGACTTCAGCCGGAGCGAAACGCTCGAGCATGATGGCGCTGGTCGCGCGATCGCCGGTCGGGTAGTACATGACCGAGGAGTTGCTGGAGGGGGCCGGAGCCGCGGCGCGGGCCGGAGCGGGGGCGGGGGCCGGCTCAGCAGCCGCGGCGCGGCCGGTGTCACCGTAT
>JAIEQQ010000348.1 GCA_019747615.1 Phycisphaerales bacterium | reverse complement strand
TCTTGAGGCTTTCGATCGGATACGCCGCGTCCTCGTTTGTCGCGTCCATGCGCACCAGCGCAAGCTGCGTGAGGATCTGCGTGTCGATCACGATGCCCGGGCCGTCGGGGGTCATCACTGCGGTCTTCTTGCGTGGCAGGTTCTTCTTCAGCTCGTCGTAGGTGTTCTCTTCGTAGCGCAGGCAGCACATGAGCCGGCCGCAGCGCCCGCTGATCTTCAGCGGGTCCAGCGTCGCCTTCTGGATCTTGGCCTGCTTCATGCTCACCGGCTTGAGCACCTTCAAGAACTGGCGACAGCAGCAATGCTGGCCGCATTTCTCGTAGTCGGCGGTGAGGCGGGCCTCGTCGCGTGCGCCGATCTGGCGCATTTCGATGCGTGTGCGATAGAGCGCGGCCAGTTCCATGATGACCGGCCGGAAGTCGACGCGTTCCTCGCCGTAGAAGTAGAACAGCGCGCGCTCTTGGCCGAGCATGAGCTCGACATCGGACATCTTCATGCGGTCATCGAGGCCGACGCGCCTGACGATCTCCTTCGCGGCCTTGTGCATCTCGGCGCTGCGTGATTCGTTCGCGGCGTGCTCGTTCAGGTCTTCGACCGTGGCCACGCGCAGCACGCGGCCCTCGGTGAAGAACGGGAAGTCCTTGCCGCCGGAGGAATCGATGTACTGGAGCATCTGCTTGCGCGTGACGGCGTGGTGGCAGCCGGCGTTGGGGCAGGTGCTGGTGAGCATCTCGGCGACTTCGGTGCCGCGATGCGTGCGGACGACGAGCTTGGAGCCGCAGCCGGGCTTGGCGTCGCCGTCGTAGGGATATTCGCCGATGAGGCGCATGATGCCGAAGCGGACGACCATGCTGGTCGGCGGCTTGAGCGCGGCGTAGATCTTGCGATCGGCCTCGAGATCGGCCTCAAACTGCGGCAGCGGGACAATCGGCATAGAGCCATGATACGCGAGTTTGGCCGGAAGACGGGCTTTGGCGCATCCTGGGTTGGGCCCGCTCGCATCTGAGCGGGCGCCGCGGCGCTTCACCCCGACCGGTCAGTGTGGTATCCTCTCAGCCCGCGGCACTCGCTCGCGGGATATTCGCGACAGTCCGGATCGCCTCGGGCGTTGTCCTGAGCGTGCCCCGGCCGCCGCCGCTTCTTTGACTCAACCCCTGGAGCCTGTTCGTGATCAACTCTCTGCCGCTCGTCCGGTCTGTGATGTCGTTGCGTCGCAGTTCTAACCCCGTCGCGACGGCGCATCGCGCGTCGCTGGCGTGCCGGCTGGTCGTAGCCGCGGGGGCGCTGGTGGCGCTCACAGCGGTGAGCGTGCCGGCGGCGATGGCGGATGTGCAGCCGATGGCGGCGATGTTGCGGAACCCGGCGATCAGCCAGTCGCAGGTGGCGTTCACGTATGCCAACAAGCTGTGGATCGCGCCCAAGGCCGGCGGCGTGGCCTCACCCCTGGCCAGCCCACCCGGCAGCGTGGGCTTCTCGCGATTCAGCCCCGACGGGCAGTCGGTGGTGTTCGTCGGCAACTACGACGGCGGGCGCGACATCTACACGCTGCCGGTCAGCGGCGGCATCCCCACGCGCGTGACGCACCACCCGGCCAACGAGTCGATCAGCCAGTGGACGACCGACGGCCGCATTGTCTTCATGGCCTCGGGCATCGTCGGCGCGGGCCTCACGCGCCAGACGCAGCTCTACAGCGTGCCGGTCACCGGTGGCATGCCCACCAAGTTCCCCATGCCCTACTCGGGCTTCGGGAGCCTCAACGCCGACGGCTCGATGGTTGCGTTCACGCCGCACTCGACCGACAACCGCACCTGGAAGCGCTATCGCGGCGGCATGGCCACCGACATCTGGGTCATGAACCTCAAGGACAACTCCGCCAAGCAGATCACCGATTGGGAAGGCACCGACACCATTCCGATGTGGGGCTCGAACGCCGCGAAGAACACGATCTATTACCTCTCGGACAACGGCAAGGACCACCGCCTAAACATCTGGTCGTACGACACCACCAGCGGCACGCGCGCACAGGTGACGAGCTTCAGCGAGGACGATGTGCGTTGGCCGTCGATCGGGCCGGGCGCCCCGGGCAGCAAGGGCGAGATCGTCTTCCAGCTTGGTTCGCGGCTCATGCTGCTGAACCTTGATACCGCCCAGTCCAGCGAGATCAAGATCACGATCCCCGGTGCGCGACCGACCATCCGCGCTCAGGTTGAGGATGTCAGCGGCTCGATCTCCGACGCCGGCATCTCGCCCACCGGCAAGCGCGTCGTCGTCGAGGCTCGCGGCGATATCTGGACCGCGCCCGCCAAAGAGGGCATCATCCGCAATCTGACCAGCACCGACAACGTCTTTGATCGCGATCCGTCGTGGTCGCCCGATGGGAAGTGGATCGCGTACTTCTCTGACGCCAGCGGCGAGTACGAACTCTGGGTTCGCGCCTCAGACGCCAAGGCCCCCACCCCCCCCGAGCCAGAGAAGAAAGACGACGACAAGAGCGACAAGAAGGATGACAAGAAATCTGACGACGCCAAGAAGGACGAGGCGCCGAAGGACGAGGCCGCCAAGGACAAGCCCGCGGGCGAGGCGACGGACAGCGCGAAGAAGGAAGAACCTTCACCCGCGCCGGCTGCCAAGGCCTTCAAGCTCACCGAGATGGGCCCGGGCTTCCGGTACTCACCGACGTGGTCGCCGGATTCCAAGCACATCGCGTTCACCGACAAGGCCGGCGCGATCATGCTCGCGACGCTGAAGGTTGACGAGACCACCGGGGCCGTGACGGCGGAACTGAAGACGATCGACACCGACCCGTGGGCCAATCAACCCGCGCTCTCGTGGTCGCACGACTCGGCTTGGCTCGCCTATGACCGCGCCGACGAGGGCAACCAGAACGAGGCGGTCTGGGTCTACAACATCAAGGCCGCGAAGAACACGCGCCTGACCAGCCCGATGTTCTCCAGCGGCAGCCCTGCGTTTGATCGCAAGGGCGAGTATCTCTACTACCGCTCGGCCCGCAACTTCGGCTCGCCGACCTATGCCGACAACGACACGACGTTCGCCTATGTCACCACGCATCAGCTCCTGGCGGCGCCGCTTCGCGCCGAGATGAAGAACCCCTTTGACGTCAAGCTCGACGAAGAGGAACTCAAGGCCGAAAAGAAGAAGCCCGCCGACAAGAAGGACGAGAAGAAAGACGACAAAGGCGAGCCGAAGAAGGACGCGGCACCAAAGCCCGCCGACAGCAAGGACGAGCCGAAGAAGGACGACACCAAGAAGGACGCCGCGGCGCTCACCGTCGAGCAATCCGTCTGGTCTCTGACCGCCACCGGCGGCACACTCCCACCCGAGGGCCTGCCCTTCCAACTCACCGTCCGCGTCAAGGCAGACTCCAGTGTCACCGCCAAGGCAATGAGCGCGTTGGGCGCTGTCGAGTTCAACGGCACCATCGACAAGGCCACCGGCAAGCTCTCGCTCAGCGGCAGCGTCGGGCCGAACGGCGTCACCATCGCCGCAACGATCGAGGGCACGGGCCTCTCGGGAACCTGGACCTCCGGCGAGATCAACGGCACCATCAAGGGCGATCGCACCAGCGTCGAGATGGTCGCCGATGAGCCGGCCAAGGACGAGCCCAAGAAGGACGAGCCAAAGAAGGAAGAGGCCAAGAAAGACGAAGCGAAGAAGGACGACGCGAAGAAGGACGACGCGAAGAAGGACGACGCGAAGAAGGACGACGACAAGAAGGAGATCAAGATCGATTTCGACGGCTTCGAGCAGCGAGCCATCCTCCTGCCCATCGGCAGCGGCAACTTCGGCAACCTGAGCGTGAGCAACGACAACAAGCTCCTCTACATCCGCTCCAGCGGTCGCACCGGCGGCGAAGGCCCCTCCATCCGCATCTTCGACATCAACGAGGAGACCCGCGAAGAGAAGACCGTGCTCGCCGGTGCCGGTGGGTTCACCCTCAGCGCTGACGGCAAGAAGATCCTCGTTCGACGCGGCGGCGGCCTGGTCATTCACGACGCCGCGGCGGGCGGCGGCAAGGCCCAGATCCCTTTCACCTCGTCCATGCGCACGCTCGTCCGCCCGCGAGAGCAGTGGAAGCAGCTCGTCACCGACGCGTGGCGGCTCCAGCGTGATTTCTTCTACGAGCCCACGATGCACGGCGTCAACTGGGCCAACGTCAAGACCCACTACCTCGGCATGCTTGAGGACGCCAGCAGCCGCGAGGACGTCAACTTCATCATCTCCGAGATGATCAGCGAGCTCAACGTCGGGCACGCGTATCTGCAAGGGACCGGCGATGTCGAGGGCCCCGGCCCGCAGATCAGCGTCGGCCTCCTGGGCGCAGATTTCGTCCTCGACAAGGTCGGTGAAAACGCCGCCTACAAGATCACCGCGATCTATCAGGGCGGCGATCACGACGCAGACGCCCGCGGCCCGCTCTCACGCCCCGGCCTCAAGAAGAACCGCATCAACGTCGGCGACTACTTGCTGGCGGTCAACGGCACCCCGATCGACACGAGCAAGGACATCTTCGCGTCGTTCATCGGCACCGGCGAGCGCACCACCGTGCTGACCGTCAACACCTCGCCGGTGATCGACTCGAACGCTCGCGAAGTCACCGTCCGGCCCACCGGCGTTGACTCGGGCCTGCGCTATCGCGCGTGGATCGAGAAGAACCGCAAGTACGTCGACGAGAAGTCCGGCGGCAAGGTCGGCTACATCTATGTCCCCAACACCGGCGTGGACGGGCAGAACGATTTGTTCCGCCAGTTTGCCGGCCAGCGCGATCGCGATGCGCTGATCATCGACGAGCGATGGAACGGCGGCGGCCAGATCCCCACGCGCTTCATCGAAATGCTCAACCGGCCCGTCACCAACTACTGGGCGCGGCGCGATGGCAAGGACTGGGTCTGGCCGCCGGACGGCCATCAGGGCCACAAGGTGATGCTCATCAACGGCCTCGCCGGCTCCGGCGGCGACATGTTCCCCTGGCTGTTCAAGCACAACAAGCTCGGCAAGCTGATCGGCACGCGCACCTGGGGCGGCCTGGTCGGCATCACCGCCAACCCCCCGCTCATCGATGGCGGCTCGATCAGCGTGCCCTCCTTCGGCTTCTATGAGAAGGACGGCACCTGGGGCATCGAAGGCCACGGCACCGACCCGGACATCGTCGTCATCGACGACCCGTCGAAGATGGTCTCCGGCGGCGACCCGCAACTCGACGCCGCGATCGACCTGATGCTGAAGGAGATCGCGGCGTCACCGATCACGCAGCCCAAGCGCCCGGCGAGCCCGAACCGCAGCGGCCTGGGCATTGCGCCGGAAGATAAGTAAGCGGGCGCCTTCAGCGGCCAGCTTTCAACCATCAGCAAGAGACCCCGACGCACGCGCGTCGGGGTCTTGTCTCATTTATCTCCACGATTACCGATTGCCCAGTGCCTTCCCTCTCAGCACTCGGCACTCATCGCTCGGCACTGCTCACTCACTGGCTGACGCGTCGAAAGGAGCCGCTCTTGCGGAGCGTGGCTTCCTGAAGCAGCTTGCCGCGGAGGACCGAGAGGCGGTCGGCGACTTCGTTCATGCCGCTGGGACGCATGGCGGGTTCGATCTCGACGCACTCCATGATGAGCTTGTCGAAGTGTTCGGGGACGCGGGCGTTGAGCTCGATGGGCCGCTTGGGCTTGATCATGAGCTTGTCGTCCACGGTGCCCAGCAAGGAGTCTTCCTTGCCCAGCGCCGTGGGGACGTGCTTGCGCGTCAGCGCCCAGTACATCGTCGCGCCGAGGTTGTAGACATCGGTCTTCTCGGTGATCGGGCGGCGGTGAACCTGCTCGGGGGCGATGTAATCCGGCGTGCCCTGGATGCGTTTCTTCACGGTGCCAACCGTACAGGACTGGCCGAGGTCGATGACCTTGGTGTTGCCCGCGCCGTCGACGATGATGTTGTTTGGCTTCATGTCCGCGTGGACAAAGCCCTTGGCGTGCATGTAGGCCATCGCGCGTGCGGTGGATTCGAAGATCTCGGCCGCCTGCTCGAACGTCTTGGGCGGTGAGCGGTCAACGCTGATGCCGTCGACGAGTTCCATCACTAGGAACAGCTCGCTGACGCTGAGCAGGCCGGACTTCTTCTTGATCATCCGATCCACGCGGCGGAGGCCGGGGTGATCGAGCTGGCGGGCGATGTTGTACTCGCTCTCGGTCTGCTCAAGGAACCGCTCGTCCTTCTCGGTGACCTTGGCGACGTGCTTGAGAGCCCAGATCTGTTTGGATTTGGGGTCTTGGACAAGGTAGATGACCGATGCCGCGCCCTTGCCCAGTTCGGACATGACGCGGAAGCCTTCAACCATGTCTCCGGGCTTGTAGATATGCACGGGCAGAGAAATCCTGAGTGGGTCGGTGGTGAGGGCGAGGGACAGAGCGGGAGGCGGGTTCGATGCGTCAGAGCGACGCGTCCCGCCAGAGCGGTTGAGAGGATAGGCGAGCAAGTTCCATCCATCGTCACTTGCCCACGACCAATCCCGCGAAGCCATACGGCCGAAATCGCGTTCTGATGCACGACGCGGCAGATCCCGCGCCAATACACCAGGTCTCGACCGAGAGTCACAAAAGATACCACACAACGTCCAAACGTACAAGCCACCGGCGGCGCGAGTTATCGCACTCCGCCGTCGCTCGATGTCGTGGAGCGATCGATCACTTGGGCTGAGCGTTGGGCTGGCCGTCGGCGATCGTCTGCATGGCGTTCTTGATGTGCTGCTGGACGTTGATCCACGCGGTGAACATGCCGCGGACGACGCCGGTGGGATCGACGACGTAGGTCACGCGGCCCGGCAGCACAAACCACTGCTTCGGGACGCCCAGGAGCTTCCGCAGGTGGCCGCCTTTGTCCGAGACGATCGGGAACGGGAGCCGATGCTTCGACGCGAAGCCTTCGTGCGACTGATCGCTGTCGGCGCTCACGCCGATGACTGTCGCATTCAACCGCAGGAAGTCCTCGTACTGATCGCGCATCGAGCAGGCTTGGGCGGTGCACGCGGGCGTGTTGTCCTTTGGGTAGAAGAACAGCACGAGCCACTTGCCGCGAAGGTCCGCGGAGCGCAGCGTCTGTCCGCGATGATCGGTCACCACGAAATCCGGGAGCGTGTCGCCAACGCCGATCGATGAACTCATGGGTAAGGGTACGGAGGTCGCCCTGACCGCGAGCGTCGCTCGTGCTTATCTCGGCGTCGCCTCCGGCGTGGTGCCGACCGGCAACTCCTCTCGCCAGAGCACGCCGGCGCCTCCGAGCGTCGTGCCCGTGGCCACCGCCAGATCCACCAGCGCCACCTCGTGGTCCGTTAGCGCTCGGATCTCCGCCGACTGCGCGTCGGCCAGTCGCGTCGCGGCGTCGAGCACGTCCGTCGCGGTGCGAGACCCCGCCTCAAAGAGCCGCTGCTCGGCCTCCAGCGTCCGACCGGCGAGGATCGCGCTCTGGCGCGTCGCCATGATCCGCTGCCAGGCCGAGCGCACGCGATCGATCGCGTCCAGCACGTCCTGCTCGATCGACTGGCGGCGTGCGTCGATTGTCGCCAGACGCTGCACGCGCGTGAGGATCGCGCGCCGGTAGCGGCTCTCGGCGCTCTCGTTGCCGATGGGCACCTCACCCCGGATGCCGACCGAGTACGACGAGAAGCGATTCTCACCGAGCGTGGAGTATGCCGCGCCGGTTGAGGTGCCGATGCCAGCGGATGAATACGAGCCGGTGAGATCGAGCCCGGGCAGGACCGCGTTCTTGGCGACATCGATGTTCACGCCGTCGGCCAGGGCTTGCAGTTCGGACTCCAGCAACTCCATCCGCTGCGCCGAGGCCAGCGCGACCAGCTCCGGCGCGCGTTCATCAAGGCGATACTCCACCGGGCTGGCGTCGGTCGTGGGATTCAGCAGCGCGCCGTCGGCCATCGACAGGCCCGGGGTGTTGATCAGCCGCTTGATGTCCCTCTGAACGATGAGCAGGGAGGTCTCGCTGCTGATGATGTCATCCAAGCGAGATGCCACGCCGGCCTGCGCGCGGGTGATTTCGACCCCGGTCACAAGGCCCCGCTCTCGCCGGCGCTCGGCCTTGGCCAGAAGCTCCGTCGCCAGCTCGTACTGCTGCTGGCGCACGCGAAGCTCCTTCTGAGCGGCGCCGAGGCGCCAGTAGGCCCGCTCGACCTGCGCCAGTTGCGAGATGACCTCAAGCTTGGTGCGCGACTCGACGATCTGCTGGTTGTAACCGGCGATGACGATCGACGCGGTGTTCACGCGCCGCCCGCCGCCGCGGAGCAGCGGCTGGCTGACCGACACGCCGACCGACGGCGACTGCGTTTCTCCCGCGGTGTCCAGCGGGCTGTTGGTATCGCTAATCGCCTGCGCAAGATCGACATTCACGCGCCCGCCGGTGCGCAGCGGGATGCTGACGCCGGTGCCGATCTGGGCCAGATCGCTGCGGGCGTTGGGCGTGCCGATTGGGCCCCCGAGCCGCGCCGGGTCGTTGGACGCAAACGAAGCGAACGGTGTGAAGACCGCCTCGAACTTCGCCCGCTCGGCGTTCAACGTCTCGCGCGCGATCGTCGGATCGATCAGCGCTACTTTGAGATTGAGGTTGTTCCGCAGCACCTCGGCCCGGGCCTGCTCCAGCGACAGCTCGACGGTGTCGCGGCTCTTGGCCGCCTCTTGAAACCGACGGATCGTCTCCTGCGCCTTGGCCGCCGAGAGGTCCGCGGCCGGCGCGACGCCGCCATTGACTTCGCTCCCGCTGGTGGCCGGCGCGGGCTCGGGCGTGATGGCCTTGAAGCGATCGATCGCCAGCCGATCAATCCGACGCAGCCGCTCTTCGCTCGCGTGCCGCCCAAAGTCCGCCTCGGCCTCGCCGAGCGGGCCGATGGCCGAGCACCCGCCAATCACCCCCGCAACACCAGCGCCAACCACGAGCGCATACACGCAACCCCGCACCGGCGCGCCACCCATCCGCACATTCCTTTTCACGGTCATGTTCATGTTCGCGTTCGTTCCCCCCACTTCACTCGTGCCTGAGCGCCTCGATCGGATCAAGCCGCGCGGCTTTGATCGCCGGGAACATGCCGAACACGATGCCCGTGAACGCGCTGAAGCCCACCGACAACGCCACCGCCCAGCCGGGCACGCTGGCACCCGCCATCGGCCCGTCGGGGATCGCGCGCAGCCCGGCGATCAAGCCATAGCCCACCAGAAGGCCGATGAGCGCACCCGAAAGACACAGCACGACGGCCTCAACAAGGAACTGCGTCAGGATCACGATCGGCGGCGCGCCGACCGCCTTTCGAAGACCGATCTCGCGCGTGCGTTCGCTCACGCTGGCGAGCATGATGTTCATGATGCCTACACCGCCGACGATCAGCGAGATCGTAACAATGCAGGTCGCGGCGATCGTGAGGCCGACGCTCACGCGGTTGATGCTGCTGATGGCCTGCTCGGTGGCCCGCACCAAGAACGTGTCCGGGTCGTCGGGCTTCAGCTCGCGCACGCGCCGCAAGGCCGAGCGCACCTCGGCCTCAAGATCATCAAACGCGTCGGGCGAGGTCATCGTGCCCTGAATGAACAGGCCGAAGATCGGCTCGGGCTTCATCGCGTTGGCGGCCGAGAACGGGATGTACACCTCCGACAGCGGCTCGCCACCACCGAAGATCGTCGGCAACGTCTTGGTCTCCACCACGCCCACGACCATGAACTTGCGCCCGCCGACGAGGATCGATTGCGACGAGGGCTCCTTGTCCAGCAGCAGTTCCTCGACCGCCTTGTCGTTGACGATGCAGACGGCGCGCTGCTCCTCTTCGTCGATGCGAGAGAACGGCCGCCCGGCGATGATCGTGCGGCCCTCGATGATGTGCCAGTCTTCGTCCATACCGGTGATGCGGACGTTCTGCTCCACGCGATCGCCGAACTGCACCTGCGCGACAAAGCTCTTGACGGGCGTCAGGCGTGCGATCGACGGGCAGGTGCGCTCCAGCAATCTCGCCTCGCGCAGCTTGAGCTGGATCTGCTGGGGCGAGTAGCGGTTGGGCGTCTCGCGCGGGTTGCGCGGAAAGATCACAAACCGCGAAGCCCCGAACGACTCGAACTCTTT